>NHEU02000009.1 GCA_002171495.2 Alphaproteobacteria bacterium TMED93 | reverse complement strand
AATTTTTTTTAAAATTGTTTCTGATATGTTATTAGCAGAAGTATTCACTTCTTTTTCCATAGTTTTCTCATATAAATTTAATTCCTTTTCAGCATTTTGAAATTTTTTTTCCACTTGTATACGCATATCTTTAAGGACATTATCTAATTCAGAGGCACTTCTATTAAGAACATTTTTTAAAAGAGCATTGTTTTTTTCTGTAGCCTCCTCAATTTTTGTATCATATTCTTCTGCCAGTTTTTCCATCTCATTTTTTAAGGTCACGGCTCTCTCTAAATTATTGGATATTTTATTTTTTCTTAGTCTAATGTTACTTCTTATTCTTGGTAAAACCACAAAGCTAATAAAAATATAAAGAGCAGAGAATGTTATTATTAGCCAAAAAATCTGCGATGCAAAAGTATTAGCCTCAAATTGAGGCATACCATCTGCACTGTATACATTACTAAACATTAAGACAAATAAAGCAATGCAAGCTAAGCTCTTTTTCAAAAGCATTTTAAAAGGCAAATAGTATTAAAAACGCAATTAGCAATGCGAATAGAGCAATGGCCTCTGTTAAAGCAAATCCTAGTAATACATTTCCAAACACCTTAGGAGCTGCTGAGGGGTTTCTTATTGCCGCAGATACATAACTGGCAAATATATTTCCTATGCCTATTCCTGCACCAGCTAGAGCTATAGTTGCTAAACCTGCACCTATTAATTTTGCTGCTTCTACTTCCATTTTAATTTCCTTTCTATAAAGTTAATGATGTAAATTAAGAGCGTCGTTTAAATATAAACAACACAATATTGTAAAAACATAAGCTTGTAAAACAGCTATCATAATTTCAAATCCTGTCAATATAATTACTAAAAGCAAAGGTGCCCATCCCCCTAAGATTCCTAAAAGTACTATAAACGATGCGAATACTTTTAACATTGTATGTCCTGCCATCATATTTGCAAATAGTCTAAGGCTTAAGCTTATAGGTCTTACAAAATAAGATATAATTTCTATAGGTATTAATATAGGTAATAACGAGATGGGAACTCCGGATGGTACAAAAAACTTAAGAAAATTTATACCATGTTTAACTAAACCTATTATAGTAACGGCAATAAAAATAAAACCTGCTAATGCAAAGGTCACTATTATATGACTGGTGTAAGTAAAATTATAGGGAACCATTCCTAAAACATTACCAAATAATATAAATAGAAAAAGAGAAAATATAAATGGAAAAAATATCTTTCCTCCTTTACCTACATTGTCTCTTACCATATTAGCAATAAATTCATAAGACATTTCAACTAAAACTTGAAGTTTATTTGGTAGTTCTCCATTTTTTCGAGATCCTATATGAAATATTATTGATGCAATAATTATCGCCAACACCATAGAGAGAGAGGAATTAGTAAATGATAAGTCTAATCCCTTAAATTTAATATCATAAATACTACTAATTTCAAATTGATGAAGAGGTCCTTTATTCGCAGCCAATTTACTTCCTTTAATTAATTAAAATAACCGTATCTTTTGAGTGTTTTGTACATATTATAAAAACCTACTATAATACCCAAAATTATGAATATTATAAGCATTAAAGGTTTTGTTTGTAAATAGTTATCAAGCATTATGCCCAAAAAAAAACCTAAGGCCATACCAGTAATAAGCTCTATTGTAATATTAATTGCAATACTATAATCTATGCCAATTTTTGAGTGTGGTATTTTTTTTTCTTTTTTAATTTTCCTATTCTCAATGGCCTGATGTAACTTGTACTTAAATTTTTCTTTTTTATCCATCCAATCTCATCATTCAGCTGCGAAAACAGAGGCTTGTTTATCTATATTAACCGATACGATTTTTGAAGAACCTGGTTCCATCATTGTTACCCCAAAAATTTGACTCATATTACTCATGGTTATTTTATTATGAGTGATAATAATAAATCTTTTATCTGAAGTAGAAGATACTTCTTTGAGAAGTCTATTGAACTTTTCAACATTGGCATCATCAAGTGGCGCATCTACTTCATCTAATATACAAATAGGTGTTATTTTATTAATAAATGTAGAAAAAATTAAAGCTAAGGATGCTAATGCCTTTTCTCCTCCGGATAGTAAGGTTAATCTTTGTAATTTCTTTCCCGGCGGTGATGCCATCAATTCTAATCCTGCTTCTAGAGGATCATCGGACTCAACGAGTTCTAAATAGGCCTTTCCTCCTCCAAATAAATCTTTAAATAGTTTAGAAAACATTAGATTCATTTTTGCAAAGGTTTTTATTACTCTTTTTCTGGCTTCCTTATTTAATTCTTCAATAGCTTTCTCTAGTTTTTTTGAAGCCCTTATTAGGTCTTTTTCTTCTATAAATATTTCTTCCATTTTTTTTTCTAATTCATTTAATTCATCTTCGGCATAAAGATTAACATTGCCAATTAATTCATTTTTAATTCTTAGTCTCTTTATAACATTCTCTGTTTCTCTGACATCAAATTCTAAATTAACATTTTTAGTAGTTAATTTATCTAACTTCTCAGGTTCAATTCCAAGTTCATCCTTTATTCTAATTAATTCAAATTTAATAAATTTAGAAAGGTCTTCTTTTTGAATTTGTTTTCTTAAAGTAGTTTCTTTTAAAACATCTAGTTTTTCTTTATTTTTAAAAAGCTTCTCTTCTAGTTTTTCTTTATTTTTATTCGTTACCAAAAGGCTATCTTCTAAACCTATCAAAATTNTTTTATTNTTTTCTGCAGTGATTTTGTAGTTATGAACAGCACTTGATAGGCCTTTAGGCTCAGATTTATTATCTAAAATTTTTTTACTGACTTTTTTTAAATCTTGAAATAAATTATTTAAGGTAGTTTGTGTTTTACCAATTTGATAATCGGTATCTTTAATTTCCTGTAAAACTTTCTTATATTGTAAGTTTTCTGAGTCTTTTCTTTGTTTATAAATTGCTAATTCTATTTGTTGTTTATCGAGATCTTCTTTAAGCATTGTAACTTTTCTGCTTTTATTAGATACTTTACTTTTTAGACTAACAATAATACTGCTTTCTTTAGATAGCATCAATTCTATTTTTTCAATCTCATTTTTTAAATTTAAACAGTTATTGCTTTTATTTTTTAAAATATTATTTTTTAAGTTTATTTCATCTTTTTCTTTATCTATTTCATTCTTTTTATATAAAATACTATTTTCTAAATCGTTCAATTCTAGTATTTTGTGATCCAAACTCCTTTGGATTTTCTCTTTTTTTTCTATTTTATTTTCCAATAATTTTTGTTGTGAAAAAATTAACTTTTCATAATTATTCTTTTTAACAAAATATCTTTTTAAAAGTTCATTCTCTTTTTTAATTTTATTTTCAATTTCTATAATTTTAGTAGTACTTATTATTCTTTTATATGCAATTGTTTGCAATCCATTTTTTATATGTAATCCATCCCATCTCCACAAAGAACCTTCTTTAGTGACAGCTAATTGTCCATTTTTAAGTAAATTAAACAATTTATCTCCATNTTTTTTATCAGNAACAATNCCTACTTGTGATAGAAAAAAATGTAATTCAGCAGGAGCTTTTACATAGTTTGACAATGGTTTCATTTCATCTGGTAATGATGGTTTTTCTTTATTAATAATTCTTTTCCATACCACAGGAGAATTATCCTTTGGGTTCTTACTTGCTTCAATTCCATCACCTACTGCTAGATAAAAGGCCAATTCATAACCTTTTTGAATAGATACATGTTTTAATATATTATCGCTATTATTTTGAAAACCAATAGAAGTAAAGGATGATAATTCTTTCTCAAGACTATTAATTCTATCATTTATTATTCTTTCTTCTTTATTAATCAAGGATAAATCAGTAGATAGCTTATCAATTTCTGTTTTTATTTCTTTATAAGATTTAGTTTCACCATCAATGGATTTTTTACATTTTTCAATAAATCTCAGTAAATTTTTTTTTCTATTTATTAAGATATTATAACTACTATAAGACTTGGATTTTTTATTAAAATCGGCGATGGATTTTTGAATTAAAAGTATTTCTTTGGCACTTTCTTCCTGTTCTTTTATTTTTAAGTTCAAACTATAATTTAATACATTTATATCTTCTTTTTTTCTACTATAAATATCATTAAAATTGAGCAGTTCTTGCTCATGCCTTCTTAGTTCAACCTGAATTTTACCAAAATTATTTTCAATCAAAAAATTACTCTTAACATCTTTAGATTCTGTAAATTCATTTTTTCTCGACTTCAATGATTGTATTCTAGAAACAGAATTTTCTAAAATATCTTTTTGAAAAATTATATTATTATTTATTTGTTCCTCTAAACTTTTCAGTGAGTCTAATTCTTTTGTATTGTTGGAAATCTGGTATCCTATTTTTTCAATATTTAATTGCAAAATAAAATTTTTTTCACTTAACTCTTTTTTTCTAGCTTCAATTTTACCTATAGACTCTTTAATTGTATCAAGATCGGTACTTATTTTTTTTTCTATCTCTTTTACTACTATTAATTGACTACTATTAATTTTATAATTGTCTTTTACTGATTCTAATAATTTTTTAGATTTATATAGTTTCGCTAAACTAACACGCTTTATAAGGTCATCAATTTTTCTTTGATTAGACTTAAAAGATTTAGCTTTTTCGGCCTGCTTTCTAAGTTCATACAGTCGTTCACGCTGAGTTGATAATATGTCCGACAATCTTTGTAAATTTCTTTTTGTAGCTTCTAGTTTGTTAGAACTTTCAAGCTTTCTGGCCGTTATTCCTGATATTCCTGCTGATTCATCAAGAATTTTTCTTCGTTCTGATGGCTTTTGAGTTATTAGATTTCCTACAGTACCCTGATCAATAATATTTGATGCTCTAGATCCAGATGAAAAATCAGCAAATAAAAATTGAATTTCTTTTGCTTTTACCTCTTTTCCGTTTATTCTATATGTAGAGCCAGTATCTCTTAATATTTGTCTTTCTACTTCTACCAAACCCGATTTAACAAACTTTTTATTAGTTTGGCTAAGGTTTTTTTCTTCTACTTTAATAGTAAGGACAACTTGTGCAATATTTTTTGAAGCTTTTGATGCGCTACCACTAAATATTACATCATTCATTCCTGATCCTCTTAAATTTTTTGAGGAACTTTCTCCCATAACCCATTTAATCGCCTCTACAATATTCGATTTTCCAGAACCATTGGGACCTATAATTCCATTAAGGCCAGAGTCTAAAGAGATTATTGTATTATCTGCAAAGGATTTGAAACCATGCATTTTTAATTTGCTAATATACATTAAAAACCTCTAATATCAAAAATAATACCATATGAAATAATACCATATATAGTATATATAAAGAAATAATTTAATATATAGGCTATATTAAATTATTTGATAATACTTTTTAAGTATTCACTGGTAATTGCGCCTTTAAGTTTTTCGCCATTTAAAAAAAAAGAAGGAGTTGAATTAACTCCCATTCGCTGAGCTTCAAGTCTAATTTTAAGAATTGTATTCCACTTTTCTTTATTGTCTGCATTTTCTGATGTGCAAACTTTAATATTTTTCTCGGTAATCCCGTGAATTTTCAAAACAGAGAATAAAACCTCTTGAAACTCTTCAATATTTTCAGACTTAGCAACCCATTTTTTTTGATTTCTAAATAAGGTATTTAGAACCTCAAAATATTTACTACCTGAATAACAATTACTGACCATTGCTGCTATCATTGCAGGTCTATCAAGAGGAAAGTTTCTGTAAATATATTTTACTTTCCCAGTATCTATTAAATCTTTTTTAATAGAAGGTAAATCTTTATTATGAAAATTTGCGCAATGAACACATGATAAGGAAGCATATTCAATTAGAACGTTTTGAGCGTTTATATCTCCTAGGAAACTTTCTTTGTTTTCAGCAGATATTCTAAAAGCAAAGATAAATGATAGAAATATGATTAAAAATTTAATTTTCATAAAAAACTCAGTTTAATTTATATAAATATAATAATATATACTTTTCAATCAATATAAATTTATTATTGCAGTTGTCTAATCTTTATCTTTAAATTAATTTGATTTTTTAAAATTTTCTGTAAATTATTATTAATTGTTGGCATGGAGTACTGAAAATCAACAATGTAGTTGTTTTTCACACCTACCGTCAAAACTTTATCTCTACTAATATTTAAAGGACTGCTTACTTTGTAAAGTTGTTTTCCTACAATGTCTTCCCATTTCTCATTTATAATAATGAAATTGTAATTATACTTTTTGAAAATTTTATTTGTAATGTTTCTAGTAATGATGTCAATTTTTTTAAAAGTATGCATTGTAATTATATAAAATTAAATTAACTATATTTAGTGTGAAAAAAGCAAATTATATTAAAAAATTTATTATACAATATTATGATAAATATAAAAGAAGTCTGCCATGGAGAAGTAAAAATAATTCTCTTCAGGATCCATATTGCACTTTAATATCAGAAATTATGTTACAACAAACTAGAGTAGATAAAGTTAAGGTATTTTATGAAAGTTTTTTAAGGAAATGGCCTAATATTTATGCTCTCTCTTGTGCGGATATATCACAAATTTTAACTCATTGGTCTGGTTTAGGATACTATAGAAGAGCAATTAATCTACATAAAACTTCTAAAATTATAGCAAATGTATATAGTGGAATTATTCCTGCAGATAAAGAAACTCTTAAATCTCTACCTGGAATAGGGGAATACACCTCTTCAGCAATCATATCATTTGCTTTTGGCAAATACTCAATTATTTTGGACACAAATATCAAGAGATTTATAATGAGAATTTTCGGTTTAAAGGATGATATTAAAGAAAAAGATCTAATAAAATATGCTAAGATTCTTTTTCCAAAAAAAAATACCAGTAGCTTCGCGCAAGGAATAATGGATTTTGCGTCAAATACCTGTTTAAAAATTAATCCAAGGTGTGAAATATGCCTGTTGAAGAAATATTGTAATTTTGGCTTATCGGAAAAAAAAATAATAAAAAAAATATCCAAAGTTAAACCTAAAAGGTTTTGCTACTCCTATTTTTTATTTACAAACCAGAGCAAGTTCCTTGTAACTAAAAGACCTCTAAATGGTATTTTAGCAGGCTTATATGAAGTTCCAACTAGTTATTGGGAAAAAGGAAAATGGTCTAAGAATTATTATAAAGATATAGAATTGCAACTAAATGAACTAAACAAGTCTAATGCTAAAATAATTAAGCATGAATTTTCTCATTTTATTCTTTATACTAAGTTAAGTTTAATTGAAATTAAGAAAAATAAATTCATAAAAAATAAATATACTTGGACGGATAGAAAAAAAATAAAAAATCTTCCCATTTCATCTTTAACTAACAAAATAATAAATTATTCCTTTTCTTTAATTTCTTCTCTTAAATAAGTTCTGTGCTCATTAATAGAAATTAGTCTATTCTTGTGTTGGATATACCAAAAATTCCACCCATTACATGCATGTTTATTTTGCACTATGGCGCCAATCTTATGAATAGAACCTGTATTCTTTTTAAACTTTAAACTTCCATTTTGTAAAACGGTAGCTTTAACTATTTTTTTAGCATCATAAAGCTTATTTCCCGGCTTAATGATTCCTTTTTCCAGTAAATAAGAGAAAGCAATTCTTTTTTCTTGAACATCATAAGAAGTTTTTTCAATATTTTTAGTTTGAACTTTTTTAACCTTTAATATTCTGGTTTTTGCTTCATTTAGATAGTAAGGGTTTCTCTCTATACCTATAAATTTCCTTCCAAGTTTCTTGCAAACAACCCCCGTGGTGCCAGTACCAAAAAAAGGATCTAAAACAATATCACTAACCTTTGTGCTAGAAAGAACGATTCTCTCTAAAAGTTCTTCAGGTTTTTGAGCATTGTGAACTTTATCATTATTTTTATCTTTTAGTCTTTCTCTGCCACCACAAACATTTATTAGCCAATCTGAACGCATTTGCTTATTATTATTCAAATACTTCATTGTTTGATAATTGAAGGTATATTTAGATTTTTTTGATTTTGATGCCCAAATTAGGTTTTCATGAGCATTAGTAAATCTGGTTCCTTTAAAATTAGGCATAGGATTAGTTTTTCTCCAAATTAAGTCATTTAATATCCAAAAATTCATATTCTGTAATAAATAACCGAGCCTATAAATATTATGATAAGTTCCTATAATCCAAACTGTAGCATCACTTTTTAATACCCTTTTAATGTGGAGTAGCCATTTTTTTGAAAAATTGTCATACTCTTCATATGATGAAAATTTATCCCAATTATCATCTACACCAGAAACCGCAGATTGATCTGGTCTATAAAGTTTCTTTGAAAGTTGCAGATAATAAGGAGGATCACAAAATGCCATATCTATAGAGGAACTATCGATTTTTTCTAATTCGCTTATTG
>NHEU02000008.1 GCA_002171495.2 Alphaproteobacteria bacterium TMED93 | reverse complement strand
AGTCTTTGAGAAAAAAAATTCCGACTATATTAGTTAAGCCTGATACTCCTGCAGATAGATAAATTAATAGCGGAGGAAGATATATCCATCTAAATATCATTCTTTATTCATCTATTATATTTATCTTCAAATCGATAAATATCATCTTCCTCTAAATAATTTCCGGTTTGTACTTCTATTAAAACTAAATTACTTTTTGTGTTATTTTCTATCCTATGTTTTTCACCTTTTTTAATAAATGTAGACTCATTTTCTTTTAACAAAAATTTTTTATTGCCTTTCGTAATTTTTGCAACTCCTTTGACTACGACCCAATGCTCAGACCTTTTTAGATGCTTTTGTAAAGATATTTTTTCACCTGGTAGAACTAATAGTTTTTTTACCTTGTAACCATTTTCATGTTTTATATTTTCAAATAAACCCCAAGGTCTGCTTATTACAGCATCATCAAAAGCTTCTACATTTTTATTCTTTATTAATACTTTCATAATTTCTCTGAGTAGATGAGAAGAACTTTTTTTGTTACTAAAACAGCATTTTTTGTATTTACTACTACCTGATCATCTATTCCAGCTACTACTAATAATTTTTCATCTGAATATGTAAAGTTATTTTTAGAATCTATAGAAATGATATTGCCATAGCTATTTTTAACTTTGTATAGAGAGTCATATGTTCCTAAGTCACTCCATCTTCCATTATATGGAATAACTAGCTTTGTAAAATTCTTTTCTAAAATTGCATAATCCATTGAAATTTCTTTTATACTCTTTAAAGATGACTTATCTAGTATATGGAACTCTTTTTCTAGTTTAGAATTTTTACAAGAGGCTACAGATTTATTATATAAAGTTTTATTATACTTATTAAATAANTTAATNAGNANTTTATTTTTNANNACAATTATTCCTGTATTCCATAGNCCATNATTTTNTATAATTTTTTTTGCNATNNNNANNGANGGTTTTTCTANAAAACNTTCNANCTCNAANCTATTTTTTNNNTTNTTNTTTGANGNNGGAATTATATANCCATAATTACTATTNGGTTCNANNGCTTTTGCNCCAATAGTTACTAAAAANNCTTTNGANGCNANNNCTATNGCNTTTTCTANNNTTNTTAAAAANTTTTTATTGTCTTCAATNTAATGATCAGAAGGCATTATACATAAAATTTCGTCCTGTNCTGAATAATAAGAAGCAACNGCGCATGCAGGAGCTGTATTTTTCTGAAGAGTTTCAAGGATAATTTTATCAGTTTTAATTTTAAACTTTTTTAATAATTTAAGAATTTCAAANCTTTGAGATATATTAGAAATTATCAAAGGAGGNGTAAAAGGTTTCTTNGATACTCTGTTTANTGTTTCTAAAAAAAGNGAACTATCGTTTTGGAAAATGTCTACAAATTGTTTAGCTANATTTTTTCTTGANATAGGCCATAGACGAACCCCCGATCCACCAGATAGTATTACTGGCTTAGCTTTCATTTAATTTAGAAATATGTGCAAGATATTTTAAAACATTTGCTAAATTCTCTTGCTTAGAAATACCCCTGTAAGACATTTTAGTTCCAGGAGCCCATTCCTTTGGTTTTTCTAAAAATAAATACAAATTTTCATATGACCAATTCTTATCACTANTTTTTAGAGCNTTNGAATATTTATACCCTTCAATAGAACCAACTTTTCTATTCATAACCTTCGCTAAGGAAGGACCCACCTTATTTTTTATGGGAATTTCAAAACTATGACAAGCACTACAATTTTTACTAACAAAACTTTTACCTTTTTCTAGGTTAGCATTAACCAGAAGCTCTTCTATAGTTTCTAATGTAACAATCTTAGCTTTGTTTATATCCTTTTCATTAACGATGGTTTCTTCTGCAATCTCTTCTTCTATAGAATATGAAACTTTTTTATTGTTATTATTTGGATGATAAAGAAGGTCTCCTATAAAAGATGACAGCAATAAAACTAATATTGCTGATAGTATTGCACAAAAAACTTTATTTAACTCTGCAGACATAATTTTTTTTTCTCATTTTAATTAATTACATAGTATATTATTATAATTCTTTTTTTATTAAGTAAAGATTATTATTAATGACTAAAGCTTTAATTATTATACCCGCTAGAATGGCCTCAAGTAGATTCCCAGGCAAGCCATTAATAAACATTAATGGAAAAACTATGATAGAAAGAGTTTGGGAATGTGCAATTAAAGCNGATGTAGGAGATGTGTATGTTGCTTGCTGTGACAAACCCGTAAAGAACCTTTTAATAGAAAAAAAAATACCTNATATATATACGAAAAAAAATTTGAAAACAGGNACAGATAGAGTTTANCATGCCTTTTTAAAAATAAAAAATAAACTTAATTATAATCTAATTATTAATTTACAAGGTGACATACCATACTTAAACTCTAATCATTTAAGAAGTTTATTTAAAATTCTAAAAAATAAAAATTATCACATGGCTACATTAGCAAGTAAAATAAAAGACTTTGAAAAAATTGAAGATAAAAATATAGTTAAGATAGCAATGACTAAATGTAATGACAATGTTTACAGAGCAATTTATTTTTCAAGATTGCCAATTCCTTATGGTTCAAAAGAGTATTATGAACATATTGGTATTTATGGGTATACTCCTAAAATATTAAAAGAATTTGTTTCTATGACTAATAGCAAACTAGAGTCTACTGAAAAGCTTGAGCAATTAAGAGCTCTAGAAAATTTGGTAAGCATTTATGTAGGTATAGTTAAAGATCCACCTATAAGCATAGATACTCCTACGGATCTTAAGAAATTAAAGAATATATTGAATAAAAGGAAAAAATCATGAGTATGAAAATTGCGTATCAAGGAAGACCTGGTGCTTATTCTCATTTAGCTTGNAAAGAAGCCTTTCCTNATTCTATTTCTNTAGCATGTGAAACTTTTGAGGAAGTTTTTGAGAAAACTCATACTGAAGAAACTGATATCTCNTTTATTCCAGTAGAAAATTCACAAGCAGGTAGAGTTGCAGATATTCATAATTTATTACCAAGAACAAAGCTTGTTATTACAGGAGAGTATTTTTTAAAGATTAACCATCAGCTTCTCTGTATAAAAGAAACAAACTTTAAAAATATTAAATTTGCAGTTAGTCACTTCCATGCATTAGCACAATGTAGAGATTTTTTGCAAACAAATAAAATTAAACCTGTTCTTGGAACAGATACTGCTGGAGCTGCGGAAGCATTGTCATTTAATGAAAAAAAAGATACAGCTGCAATTGCCTCCTCACTGGCTGCTGAAATTTATAATTTAAAAATCTTAAAAAAAAATATACAAGATGCCTATCACAATACTACTAGATTCTTTATAATGAAAAATAAGCTAGAAGAAAAACGAATTGATAACATAAAATACATTACTAGTTTTATTTTCAAAATTAGGAATATGCCTTCAGCNTTATATAAAGCATTGGGTGGTTTTGCCAGCAATAAAGTTAATATGCTNAAACTAGAAAGCTATATGGTAAATGGAGCATTCACTGCCACACAATTTTTTGTTGATATTGAAGGTCACCCTGACGATGAAAATGTTAAGTTAGCTTTTGAAGAATTAGGTTTTTTTTCTAAAGAAGTAAAAGTTTTAGGTTATTACCCTGCTGACAATTTCAGAAGAGAAAAATATTAATTTTTTTTTAACCAATCGGAAATAAGAGAATAAGCTATAGCTTCTTTTCTAGGAAGCAATATTTTCTTTTGTTTAGATAGTCTTTTTATTTCTTTTGAGGAAAACCATCTCGCTTTTTCAATTTCTTGTTTATCTATCTTAATTTTACTGCTTTTAGAAACTACCTTTGCCTCATAACCTAGCATTAGATTGCTAGAATATGGCCAATATTGTGAATATTTATAATTTATTGTTTCTAACTCCAAACCTACTTCTTCATATACTTCTCTGCGAACTGCATCTTCTGCGCTTTCATTTTGTTCACAAAAACCAGCTAAACAAGAGTATAGATTATTTTTCCATGAGTGGTTTCTCGCAAGTAGTATTTTATCTTTATTTATAATATTTACTATTACAGTAGGGTAAACTATAGGAAAAATTTTTTTTTTGCAGGAGTTGTTGGTACATAATAGAGAATTTCCATTCTCTTCAAACTTATTTAGAGAACCACATTTTCCACAATATTTATTATTATATTGCCATTTATAAAGGGAATAACCTGCGGATACAATGCTAGCAATATTTTTTTTCAAATTAGATAGAGTGTCTNTAATATTAAATANGTCATAATCTTTTAAAAAAGATATTTTTTTTGCNTTAATACTATTTGTGTAGCNTAGNATAAATAGATTATTTCCTATATTAGAGATAAACGATAGATTAAANTTATTAAATTCNTTGCTAANTTTTTNTGATTTAAAAAAAAAAGGATTTTTTTTNACCATNAGNATTTTTCCATCTANNATAAANAAAAAGTTATATANAAAGNNATTATAACNATAAAGTTTTTTAGATGATAATGTTCTAAATTTATCAGAGTTTTTTTCTCTTAANAGAGAATAAAAGTTTAAATAATTCATTTTTGTTTAATACTATCTATTAAATTAGGATTTTACATGATAAAATTTTAAATGGAAGGTTTCTTGGATATGCTAAATATGAACCCAGTCAGATCTGAAAAGAAGCAGCTGTAATATTGATGTATAGGTCAAGNATCCTTCCATAAGTGAGGAAGTATGGAAAAAATAGNTTTTTCAAGAAAGTATAGACCAAAAAAAATTAGTGATGTTATAGGACAGGATTTTGCTGTCANAACANTTGAAAATGCATTCGAAAGTGAAAANATAGCACATGCATTTTTATTTACTGGAATTAGAGGTGTAGGTAAAACTACAATTGCAAGAATAATGGCAATGGGTTTAAACTGTTCCTCGGCTGACAAGCCTGTTGCTAACCCATGTAATGAATGTGCTAATTGCAAAGAAATTATAGGAGATAGATTTGAGGAGGTTTTAGAATTAGACGCAGCCTCTCACACTGGTGTAGACGATGTAAGAGAAATTATAAGTTATATAAAATATAGACCTTCTAAAGGTAGATATAAGGTTTTTATTATAGACGAAGTTCACATGTTATCTAACTCAGCATTCAATGCGCTTTTAAAAACCGTAGAGGAACCTCCAAAATATGTAAAATTTATTTTTTGCACTACAGAACTAAATAAAATACCAATTACCATTCTATCAAGGTGCCAGAAATTTGAGTTAAATAGAGTATCAAAAGATAAAATCATTCTTAATTTAAAAAAAATAATAAGTTTAGAAAACTTAAAAGTTTCTGAAGAGGCACTTTATAATATTGCCAGATTTTCAGAGGGCTCAATCAGAGATAGTATTACTATTTTAGAACAGTCTTTATTAGCCTCAGATAAAGAAAATATTTCGATTGAAGATATAGATAGAACTATTGGCTATGCAGGGAATAAATTACTTTTAGAAACTTATTTAGAGATTTTAAAAGGAGACAGTAAGGCTTCTATTGAAAAATTAAATGAATCTTATGTGAAAGGATCAAATCCAGATATAATCATTAACGAATTATTACATTTAACCTATAGTTTGCTTAGAATGCAATCAACAAAGGAATATGCTTTTATATATGAGGAGTTTGGTAAAGAGCAAATAGATTTAATTATGGAAAATACAACAATATCTCTACTGAATCAGTTTTGGCAAATACTTTTAAAAGGAAAAGAAGAAATAAAAGTTGCCCCTCAAGGAATAGAAGCCTTAGAAGTAATATTAATTAGGTTGGCGTATTCAGCTAAATTACCAACTATTGAAGAATTGGTANANTCTATTAAAAATAAAAAAGATAATGATTTAAATATAAATANTGATAATAATGNTATAGGGAATGATTTAAAAAAAATTTTAGATATTTTCCCNAAAAGTAAATTAATTGANAAGTAATNATATAGGAGNAACTATGCAAAATATGGGNGCACTGCTTCAGCAAGCNCAAATGATGCAAAAGAAAATGCAAGAAGTAGAAAATAAATTGAAANCGATTGAAGTAGAAGGNCAAGTTAATAATGGTATGGTTAAAGTAACAATGAATGGAAAGGGAGAAATTAAAAAAATTAAAATTGATCCTAGTTTAAAAGAAGATGTTGAAATAATTGAAGATTTATTAATGGCAGCAATTTCTGAAGCTAAGAAAAAAGCAGATGATTTATCTGATANTGAAATGAAAACCGTTACAGGNGGNATGCCTTTNCCTCCTGGNATGAAATTTTAAATTTTAAAATGAAATCTACTGAAATAGATCTTTTAATTCAATTATTAAGTAATTTACCAGGAGTAGGNCCTAGNTCAGCNAGAAGAATAATCTTATATTTAATAAAAAATAATAATAATTTAATGAAACCATTATCAGATACCTTGTATGCTGTTTCTAACAAAATTAAAATTTGTAAAAGNTGTGGAAACTATTGTGTAGNGGATAACTGTGATATTTGTAAAAATGAAAAAAGGGATAAAAGTTTACTTTGTGTCGTNGANGATGTNGCAGATCTTTGGGCNATAGAAAGAGGAAAAATATTTAATGGTATATATTTTGTTCTNGGTGGAACACTTAATGCAATAAAAGGTATTACTCCAGAAAAACTAAATATAAAAAAGCTATTTGAAAGACTTGAAAAAAAAGANATAAAAGAGGTAATATTNGCTACGTCTATTACNACCTCNGGACAAACTACNGCACANTATTTATTAAATAATATAAAAAANCTAGATATNAAAGTTAGCAGGATAGCAAGAGGTGTTCCAGCTGGAGGAGAACTAGACTATTTAGATGAAGCAACTTTAGGACAGGCACTTAATGAAAGAACNCTGGTTTTTGACAGAATAAATTATGAGTAATTTAAAGATAATTATAGCCCCTGACCCTAGGTTGCTTGAAGTTTCGAAGCCAGTAAAAGAAGTAAATAATGATATTAAAAATTTATTAGAGGATATGCTACAAGTAATGTACAGAAGCAATGGTATTGGGCTTGCTGCACCACAGGTAGGGATTTTAAAAAGATTAATAGTAATGGATTGTTCAGACAAAAATACAAAAAAAGAACCTTTAAAATTTGTGAATCCAGAAATATTAAATTTGTCATCTGATAAAAGTGAGTTTGAAGAGGGTTGCTTATCTTTGCCAACACAGTACTCTAAAGTAGAAAGACCTAGCAATATAGAGGTTGAATATAAAGATGAAAATGGTAATAAATGTAGGAAAAGTTTTTCTGGTATAGAGGCAACTTGTCTACAACACGAAATTGACCATCTTAATGGAAAGTTGTTTGTAGATCATATTAGTAAGTTAAAAAAAAATAGAATAATTAAGAAATTAGAAAAAATTAAAAAAACAAAAAATTATTAAATTTTAAAATGAAAGATAGTCTTAGACTTATTTATATGGCGGGTGGTGCGAATTATACTTTAATTCCTTTAAAAAGAATTTTAGAGTCTAAACATGAACTNATAAAAGTTTATACTAAATGTCCTAAGCCAACTGGAAGGGGNAAAAAAATTTTAGCAAATTCTTTACAAAGTTTTTTAGAAGAAAAAAAAATACCATTTTCCATTCCTGATAACCTTAAATCTGAGGAGGAAATAAAAAAAATAAAAAATTTAAAACCTGACATTATATTGGTTTTTTCTTATGGGAACATCTTACCTAAGTCTATATTGGATATTCCTAAATGGGGATGTATTAATATTCATGCATCATTATTGCCTAAATGGAGGGGATCCTCTCCAGTTCAATATTCATTATTGAATAATGAAAAAGTAACGGGGTATTCTATAATGCTTATGAATGAAAAGGTTGACGAAGGAAATATTCTTTTTAAAGAGAAGATTAAAATTGAAAAAAATGATGATACCCAAACGTTATTAAAGAAAATAACAACACAAGCAAGTGTATTAATTTTNGATATTATTGAAAATTTTGTAAAAGGTATTATAAAACCTGTTGAACAAAATCATAATATAGCAACATATACTAAAATAATCAAAAAGCATGAAACATATTTAGACTTTAATGAAACTGCGGATAATATATTAGGGAAAATAAGAGCATTTAATCCTAATCCAGGATCTAAATGTTTTATAAATGGAGAGTTAGTAAAAATTATCAAAGCAAAAAAGGAGCTTTTAAATCAGAATAAGAATATACCAGGAACTATTGTAGATGATAAACTTTTAATTTCATGTAAAGTAGATGGAATTAGGCCGTCTATTATACAAAGGTCTGGAAAAAAACCTTTAGAATTATCAAAAGTTTTGAATGGCTGGAAAGTAATTCCAGGCACAATAGTCAAAAGTAAGTTATAATAAGGAAAAAAATTGAGTTTTATAGGGTCATTTACATTATTTATTAAAGAAGTAAAAAGGTTTTTAAAAGTTTATCAACAAACAATAGTAGCACCTGCCTTTACGTCACTTTTATTTTTACTAGTAATAAATGTAGCTATAGAGGATAGAACTAACTATAAGTTTAACTATATAGATTTTTTAGCACCTGGATTGATTATTATGGGNATGATGCAAAACTCTTTTGCNAATACATCATCATCATTGCTATCTTCTAAGGTTGCNGGAAATATTGTTGANTTNCTTATGCCACCATTTAAAGTAAATGAAATTATAATAGTTTANTGTATGGCAGCAATAATAAGGTCTATCTTGGTTGGACTNNTAACTTTTNTGATAATGATNCCTTTTATTAATTTTGACTTTTTGAACTTTTATAACTTAGTTATCTTTTCAATTTTGGGCTCAATGTTGCTAGCGTTAATTGGTTTGTTAGCAGGAATTTGGGCAGAAAAATTTGATAATATGTCTGCAATTACTAACTTTGTAATTACTCCATTAACTTTTTTATCTGGGACATTCTACTCTATAGATAAATTAAGGGAGCCGTTTTACACTATAAGTCTTTATAATCCTTTTTACTATATTATAGATGGGTTTAGAAACTCATTTATTTTTACTGAGACCGAGTCAATGTTTAATGGAATAGTTTATTTAACAGCTTTAAATGCTATAATGTATTTGGTATG
The DNA here is from genome assembly GCA_002171495.2 of Alphaproteobacteria bacterium TMED93. Classification (GTDB taxonomy): domain Bacteria; phylum Pseudomonadota; class Alphaproteobacteria; order TMED109; family TMED109; genus JAYYAX01. The sequence goes on along the minus strand of NHEU02000008.1, from coordinate 66 downwards.
CTATTATATACTGAAATCTGGTTGGAAACTTAAGTCGTAGGTTCTTTCAAAAATGAATAATTATAT
>NHEU02000069.1 GCA_002171495.2 Alphaproteobacteria bacterium TMED93 | reverse complement strand
TTCAATTTATCTTTGTACTCGAGCGCTCTTTCCAAACCCCTACTATTAAAATAAAGACCGGTGTAATTTATACCCTTGGTTGCAGTAAACCCCTGAACGACCGCTTCGGCATCTGCCCATCCCGGTACCAAACGCGGATTAACGAAAGAGCACACTTGAATATTTTTCAAACCAGTATTTGATAGAGCGTCTATAAGATTTATTTTTTTTTCAGTTGATATAAGGCCAGGTTCAATCTGAAAACCTTCTCGTGGCCCCTCTTCACAAATTTCGACAAAATTCGGTAAATCAGAAATAACTAAATCTCCTTATTTTAATCCATAATCGATAACTTCAACTATAATTATTAAACTTTATCAGGTGTACTGCAGCGTGTCACCGAAGTAAGGAACTTCTTAAAGTTAATTAGCATTTATAAAAAATAGCAATAATGCTATGACATTTTCAAATGTTCCGTATTAAAAAAGTAGAGACCAAATGAGTAGTGCTAAAATTCAACGGTATCAGACCTTTGGAAGGACTTTCAAATGTCATTAAATGGCATCCGTGTTGTTGAATTCTGCCATATGATCATGGGGCCAACTTGTGGTATGATCTTAGGAGATCTTGGTGCTGACGTCATAAAGGTTGAACCACTGAATGGAGACGCAACCCGCCGACTTAGAGACGACGGCGCCGGCTTCTTTCCTGCTTATAACCGCAATAAACGCTCCATTACTCTTGATTTGAAATCATCTGACGGACTTCAGGCTGCAAAACGCTTAGCAATTGGCGCGGATGTAATAATTGAAAATTTTAGACCTGGTACGCTTGAAAGACTTGGGCTTGGCTATAAAGAGCTTAGTAAGAAAAATGCAGGCCTAATTTATTGCTCGTTAAAAGGTTTTCTAGAGGGCCCATACGAAAATCGAACAGCACTTGACGAGGTAGTACAAATGATGGCGGGCCTTGCATATATGACAGGACCAGAGGGCCGACCTTTACGCGCTGGAGCATCTGTAATTGACATTATGGGTGGGATGTGGGGAGTTATTGGCATACAAGCTGCACTGGCTAATCGCGCTGTTACCGGGAAAGGGCAAGAAGTAACAGCAGCACTATATGAAACAACTGTCCATGCAGTAGCGCAGCACATGTCGCAGTTTGCAGTCACAGGCGCACCCTCAATACCGATGCCCGAAAGCCAGAGAGCTTGGGCAGTGTATGACATATTCACTACTAAAGATTCTAAGCAATTATTCATCGGTATCGTTAGCGACAAACAATGGAGACTTTTCTGTGAGGAATTTAAACGTGAGGATTTGCTGAATAATCCCTCACTTGCTACAAATAATCAAAGATCAGCCGCACGCGAGCATTTAAAGCCAGTTTTAGAAAAATTGTTTAGCTCTTTATCTCAAGAAGGTTTAATGGCCATATGTGAACGCATAGGGCTACCATTTGCGCCAATTACAAAACCACATGAGCTATTTGACGACCCTCACCTGAACCAATCAGGGAACCTTCTGGATATAACTCTACCCAATGGCAAAGGAAAAGCACAGGTCCCGGGTCTCCCCTTAACTTTGGGTGGGCTTCGAACTGAAATTCGTTACGACTTACCTGAGCTTGGTGAACATAGTCGTGAAATCCTTGAAGAGTTAGGATACTCAAAAATCCAGATAGACGATTTAATTGCGTCGTGACACAAATGACAAAACTCACCTTATCCACCGTCCAATCGATATATGCGACACCTCCCCCTACGCCTGATAAAGGGGACTTTGTCATTTATGTCCTTGGGTGACGAGTTATACCCATGTGAGCAAGCTAGATCTCCAACAGTTTATTAACGTATATTCTCTAGTGTTGATTGAGTATCATCTCGTTACTCAAAATTTCTGTACAACACGAAGAAGAAGTTAAGGGTTTGTTTTACATTATTCTAAAGTAGCAACGAACGCGGTAATATTTAGAGAGGCATTATAAGTTACTACGCCTTAATAAGTATAAGTAACTGTATTATAATTATAATTTTTGGTTGCGGGGGTAGAATTTGAACCCATGACCTTCAGGCTATGAGCCTGACAAAAACGGGCTGTAACCCCCAGTTTACTTATTTGAGGTCGCTTTGTTAGCAAAAAATTAACAAAATATAATGAGGGTGATTTTTTCCATTAGCAAAATATTAGCAACATGTACTTATTACTAGTTTTCAATACTTCGGTTCCTTCTAAGTTTATAGTGCCTCGCTATAAAATGGCGTAACCCGGTCAAAATATTCCAACCAGTTTCGAGTCGGGTGGAATAAAATCAATGGTTTGCCAGATCCAGATTTTTTATACCTAATTAAAGAACCATCCTCTAAGAAGAATTGCTCGTGATTTGCCACATCGGTATCTCTTCATTTAAAAATTCGAAATGTAAAACAAACAGACTATTTATTTAATTTATGCCCTATTTAGCAGTTACCTCCTGAAACGAGAAGTTACTTCGATCCCACAACTCGAAATATATTCTTGCTTTCATTTTATTGACTAAAGTAGAAATATGTAATGTTATAACATAAAAATAAATAAAAATTCTAAACTTGAATTTAAATAAAAAAATAGAAAGATCTAAAATGTCCCTCACACAACAAGTACCCGTAACGGTTTTAACTGGTTTTCTTGGGGCCGGTAAAACTACTTTATTAAATCGAATTCTTACTGAGCATCACGGCAAAAAATACGCGGTGATTGTAAATGAGTTTGGAGAAGAGGGAATTGATAACGATCTGGTAGTAGATGCGGATGAAGAAGTTTTTGAAATGAATAATGGATGCATTTGTTGCACTGTGCGTGGAGATTTAATCCGTATCCTAAGCGGACTTATGAAAAGAGCTGATAAATTAGATGCAATAATTGTAGAAACAACTGGATTAGCTGACCCAGCTCCAGTTGCACAAACTTTTTTTGTAGATCAGGATGTTGCAGAACGTACAAAGCTTGACGCTATTGTTACTGTGGCTGATGCCGTACATCTCAACAGCCAACTTGGAGAACATCATGAAGCCGAGGAGCAAATAGCTTTTGCAGATGTTGTTCTTCTCAACAAGAAAGATCTTGTAGCAAAAGAAGGACTTGCAGACATTGAGGCTCGAATTAAAAAAATTAATCCTTACACGAAAATAATTCAAACTTCTCGATGTGAAACGGAATTAGACAAAATCATTGGTCTCGACGCATTTAGCTTGGACCGAGTTCTCGAAGTTGAACCAGATTTTCTAGATTCTGATCATGATCATGAACATGATGATGATATTAAAAGCTTGTCGTTTATCTCTGAAACCCCTTTAGATCTTGATCTATTTCAAAAATGGTTTGGTGAACTTCTACAAACACATGGTCAGGACATACTGCGTTCTAAAGGGATTCTTAATTTTTCCGGAATAGAAGAACGGTATGTATTTCAAGGAGTACACATGTTGATGGATGCGTCACCAATGGGTGCTTGGCCGAACAACCTAAAACGTACGTCTCGTATTGTATTTATTGGCAGGGACTTAGAGAAAATGGAGCTTGAAAAAGGGTTTGAGGGATGCAAGAGAATTTAATCAGTTCTTTTAATGATTCCAATTCAGACCAATTAGTTCGTGAAAAGCAAACCGAGTTAGAACGAAGAGGAATTAATCATTGTTTTAATGCACCAGTAACATGTGCGAATGCCATCAACGAAGGTGTTGTTGCTGGTTTTGGTGATGGTAGAATTGGAATATTTAGGCCCGGTCTCTTTCCCGAAATAAAAAAGGCTCATAAAGGTGCCATTCTCTGTATTGCGGCAGATGATGATTTCGTTTTAACAGGTGGAGATGACGGTTTCTTTTTGAAAACCTCAGCAGATGGCTACATTGAGGAAGTTAAAAATTTTAACAAAGCGTGGATCGATTGTGTAGCGTTTAAAAGTGATTTAATAGCTTGTTCGTCGGGCAAAAACGTATATATCTGGTCTTCAAACCAAAAAGATCCAGAAGTGTTGGTGCATAGAAGCACAATTGGAGGTTTATCATTTGATCAAACCGGTAAAAGACTTGCTGTAGCTCATTACGGTGGCGTCACCATTTGGGAACTGATTAAGCGAAAATGGAAGTCGTCGGTATTTGCATGGAAAGGATTTCATGGTGCCGTCTCATTCAGCCCCAATGGCAAGTATATTGTTACTGCAATGCAAGAAAACGCCGTCCATGGCTGGAGAATTAGAGATAAAACTAATATGGCTATGGCAGGATACCCCTCTAAGGTTAAAAGTTTTACCTGGGTTGGAGAAACACCATTCTTAGTCACCTCAGGCGCTGACGAAGCCATCTGTTGGCCGTTCGACGGTAAATCTGGACCAATGGAACGCTCACCAGTCTGCTTGGGGAAATATAATAATATTATGGTTACCCAGGTTCACAGTTTACCAGGCGAAAATGCGGTTTTTGCGGGCTACAAAGATGGCTCTGTTTTATTAGCCGAAATTAATGAAAACAATAGTGGTATCTTAATAAGAGGCTCTACAGGATCCGAGGTGACTGCTTTAACAGTATCGAGTACAGGTACCCATATTTTTGTTGGTGATAATGATGGTAATATTCTGTGGTCACCTCTCTGGGCATGATGTTTAAGGAAAAATTTATGTTTGAACGAAAAAAAATAAATTCTGAAATAACAAGAAAAGTGAAAATGCTCATTCAAGAACAATTTGATTTATCAGAAGATACATTAATAAGCTTGTCCGAATTAAATTGTCACGAGCCTAGTTGTCCACCAAAAGAGACTGTTATAACGACAAGAGCAATAAACGGTGAAAGTTGCATTTGGCGGATTGCAAAACCTATGTCCGAGGTCAATATAGGGGATATAAAAAATTAGAAAATTGATCAAAATTATACGGAAATAAAAAAAGACGCAAACCCGAAGGATTGCGCCTGTTATAAGCAATTGTTTTATATTAGATTTTTGGTTGCGGGAGTAGGATTTGAACCTACGACCTTCAGGTTATGAGCCTGACGAAAACGGGCTGTAACCCGCAGATTGCCTAGACCGAATCAGTTCATTAGCAAAATATTAGCAACATGTACTTATTACTTGTTTTCAATACTTCGGTTCCCTTTAAGTTTATAGTGCCTGGTTATAAAATGGCACAATATATATTTTATTTGTGAAATTAGTTTCCTTTTCAAACTGGTAAACCAAATTAGGAGTTAAAATAACTTTTTAAAGAGGACTGAAATTGTTAACTTGGGCAATTCTAATAAATTATTCTATGTTAGTTGGTACAATGATCTTTTTCGTCGGCGTTGTTTCGCCAAGCGCCATCTCAACTTTACAAGGGGATAATCTTGCGTCGTTTCTAAGAGCTATCTTTCCTAAGATGTTCCTTATGGGTTTATTAATAGGAATTATCGGGAGTGGCCTGATTTACTTTATTGAACAGCCGTTGTTACTGTTATCATCTGGTCTCATTAATTTGAGTTTCTTGATAAATCTTTTGATCATAACACCCAAAATAAACTCTATTAGGGACCAAGAATCCCTCGATGAGAATATTCGAGAAAAAAGGTTTAAAATTTATCATGGGTTTTCCATTTTGCTTTTTCTTTCTAATTTCGTTTTATCTAGCTTTATCATTTTAAATCAGGTATCGCTAAAAATTTCGATTTTTTAACATTTTTTTACCTTATAAGACCTTAGATATCACCAAGCTTTTGCTTAGATTTTATGATATCAGCTGCAACTGAGGGTGCTTCCAAAGCTGTGTCCAATTTATTAACGTTTTAGAAAACGTTTGATGTACCGTGGTAATTTTAAAGTTGTAGAAAAATTCGAAAGATTGTAAGGCGTGTTTAGCCTTGTGGCGCACTACCCACCCATTGGCAAAGTCGTTGATGTTGTGAGAAGACTACTAAAAGACAAAATAAATAAAGCAATAAACATTTCAGTCTGGATAGACTTCTTCAAACGTTGTGCGCCAATTGATGGTTCAAATTTGATAAAAGGGGCAAGTCTAAACTTATTCAAAGCACCAAGTCCAAGTAGTGAAGAAACAAAAGTCATTTTTAACAAAAAAACGTTGCCATAAACTGTGCTCAAAAGGAGCGACAAGTCGCCCATTAAAATATAAGCAAATATCAAACCAGAAATGATCAAAAGACTAACATAGAAAATGGCAAGTTTCCCGAAGCGGTCTGCTATCTCATATAAGCTCTCCGTTTCAGGCGAAGAACACATATGTCTTAATGGGAGAAAAGATCCAAGCCAAAACGCTATTCCAATTAAATGTATCGACAGAAGACCCTGTGCTATCGGACCTGCTTTTTGCGCATGACCTGTCCATATAAAAGAAGTCACTAATAATAAGACGCCAACCCAAACAAGCATAGGCACTGCGCTAAACTCATATTTTCTTCCAATTACAATAAACGAAAAGCCTAAAAAAGCTAGGCACGCTGCATTTCCACCTTTTGAAGAAATGGCAATGCTAAAGATGGTTGGGTCTACTATGCTCCAAACTTCTCCACCAAGATTACCAGCTACAGAAAATAGCAACCCGGCAGAAATGACCATGCCGTATTTAGACACTCTTACAGTCAGACGACTGCAAAATGCCACATTTTCAGCCGTCTGAAACTGTTGAAAATGTCTCGCAAAAAAGACGGTTCCCAGAGCCAATAAACTTGCAACATAAAATATTGTTTTTAGCACTGGGGTGATAATAATCCAGATATCCATTCATTATTCCGTTTTATCTCTTGGCTGTGAGCTAACTCTTATGACGCTTTGGCTTGACAGCTCTAAATTGACTTTGAGCCAACTGTGCCTTTGGAGTCATGAGCGAATTGCCTGACGAGAACTGCTTAGATACCTTTGGGAGGGCACCATTGTATTCGTAAGCTTGATGCCCCTCTGGATGTTTATACCAGCCTGGGTCACTGTAATCATCTGGAGCAAGGTCCGCGCGCACCTTGAGCATGCTGAACATTCCTCCCATCTCGACAGAGCCATACGGGCCATCCCCTGTCATCATTGGTAAAGTATTATCAGGAAGTGGCATTGTCATTTCCGTCATATCGGCCATTCCTCGTTCACCCATTACCATGTAATCAGGAACTAATTTTCGTATTTTTTCTGTGATGCCTCTGTGATCAACGCCAATCATTGTTGGGACATCATGTCCCATAGCATTCATTGAGTGATGGCTTTTGTGACAGTGCATAGCCCAATCACCTTCCTCATCAGCAATAAACTCTATTTGTCGCATCTGACCCACAGCGATGTCTGTTGTAACCTCTTTCCAGCGACTCTCAGGCCGAGTTGGACCTCCATCGGTTCCTGTAACTTCAAACTCAATGCCATGCACATGAATTGGATGATTTGTCATTGTTAGGTTGCCGACTCTCACCCTCACTCGGTCATTCTTTCTGGCAACAAGGGGTGCGATACCTGGAAATATTCTACTGTTCCACGCCCACAAATTGAAGTCGAGCATGGTCATTATATTTGGAGTTTCTGACCCGGGAACAATATCAAAAGCGTTCAGCAATATGCAATAATCTCTATCAACATTACTAATCCATGGATGTTCATTCTTCGGGTGAGTAACCCAAAATCCCATCATCCCCATTGCCATTTGCGTCATCTCATCGGCGTGAGGGTGATACATAAAAGTGCCCGGACGTTTGGCTTGGAACTCGTAAACAAAAGTTTTTCCTGGATGAACTGCTGCTTGATTTAGTCCTGCAACACCATCCATACCATTTGGTAGGCGCTGACCATGCCAGTGAATGCTGGTATGTTCAGGTAGTTTGTTTGTTAAATAAATTCGAATTTTGTCGCCTTCGACAACCTCAATAGTCGGACCTGGACTTTGACCNTTATAACCCCACAAGTTAGCTGTCATGCCCGGTCCTAGCTCACGCACTACGGGTTCTGCAACTAAATGAAACTCTTTAAATTCTCCGTTCATTCTATACGGCAAAGTCCATCCATTTAGGGTTACCACCGGATTATAACTTGAGTTTTCATCTGTTTTTATGGGGCTCGCTGTGTCTGGTGATGTTTGTATAACTGGATCAGGCAAACGAGCTAATGAAGAAGTGGCGACTGTGGAGCCAGCTATGGTAGTTCCAGCCAAAGCTGACATTTTGACGAAATCACGTCTTGTTTTCATTTAGACCTCCTAATTTTCTAAGAATAACGTTACGAAACACTGATTAATGCCCTTTTGCTTCCATCTCAGGGGCTTCTGAAATGGCGTTATTTTCTAGCCCCATTCGCCCCCCAACTAAGACACTTTTTAACTTCAACTCAGCGAGATACAGATTTTGCAAGGCATCGATAGCCCTGATTTCAGCTGATGATTTCTCTTGTCCGACTTGAACCAATTCAAACACACCAATAATCATACCGTTATAGTTATATGTTGCCTCATCCAGCAGGGTTTCATACATCGGAATGATCTGGTCCCGGTGATGTTTTGCTACATCGAATGCCGTCCTGTATCCCCGGTAACTTTCCCGAAGCTCCGAGGCAGCTGCTAAAACAGTATTTTTGTACATTTGTTGTTTTGCTAATAGCTCAGATTGAACCACGTCTCTCTGCAAATCACCCCAGTCAAAAATTGGTATTTTTACCTCTAATTCATAACCTTTTTTGTTTGAGATAGTTCCATCATCGTCAACGCGATCATTTCTGTATCCAAATTCTACATCGGTGTAAGAACTCAATCTGTCAAGACCAGCCCTTTTAAGCAACAGCTCATATTCTAATCGAGCAGCCTGTACATCTAATCTGTTGTTTATCTCGAACGCCAAGTCCTCTATTGATATCGGGTCTTGTGGTAATTCAGGAAGATTATTGGGCATTTCCATAAGATCCGCTTCGTCCTTAGTGAGACCGATTTTACGAATAAGAACTTCACGGGCTGAGATGTTTTTCATTCTAGCCTCTGCGAGTCCAACTGTTGCTCCAGACAGTAAAAGTTGTTGCCTTATACGGTCTGTGGTGGTCATGTTGCCCGTCTTTTTCATACGTTTAGCAAGTTCTGCATTTGCCGATAGAGCAGTGAAAGCATCTTCGTAAAATTTAAGGCGTTTTGCGGATGCAGCGGCCTCGTACCAGGCTACCCTTAGGTCATTCACTTTTTCAAAAACATCAGCCTCTAAAGTCGCTTGACCCAATTCTACTGAGATTTTTGAGGTGTCTTGGCGGACGGGTAGCGTTAATAGCTCCAACAACCCGAAAGTTATAAATCTTCCGTATTCTGTTTCGTTACCTTTGACCATTCTCTCGAATGAGAAGACCGGATTTGAAATACGTCCCTTTTGAGCAGCAACAGCTAATCTGCTACGATGCTCAAAAAGGAGAGATTGAAAATCCGGACTTTTGATGAGCATTAACTCGATAGCTTCATCCTGACCCAATTCTGAGTTAAGCAAAGTTAAAGCGCGGGCGTTTAATGCATCGCGTTGCGACTCACTGGTGACGTTTGTTATTTGACCAACAGCGCCCAGTTTATCATTTTCATTCAATTTTGATAGACTCTCATCAAACTTGTATGAAGAGCAACCTGATATGAGGAATATGACTGCTATTTTAAACAAAGATTTGTGCATATCTGTCCTACTGAGTCTTTTCGCTATCTTCTCGAGAGTAAAATTGCCAACCACCAATCTCATTCACTATATGGTTCGCCTTCAACCAATCAGAAGTTTCTTCCCACTCCCAATTGTCATAAAAATTAAAAACTGACTCGTAGTCGACATTTTGGGCAGGTTTTTCTTCACCTCTGGCTAAAGGCGTGATAAGGAATAGTGAAAAAAAGCAGATCGTGCCTTGTAGCGTTATCAAAAACCTTCTTCTTTGATTTCTGTTGCTGAAATCAGAAATTTTCATAATTTGTTATCCACCGACCAAAATATTCATATTTATTCCATGTTTGCCTGCGCTATTTCGTTTTTATACTCACAATATCCAGGTCTTTGTTGATTTTGAAAACAACCGAGTCACCGCGCTTAAAATCAATTGCGGTGACTGTCTCTGGAATTTCATATTCCATTGTCATCGCTGGCATCAGGTCTCCTAGCGCACCGTGTTTGATTGTTATTTTCGATCCCCTCACCCGCTTTATCTCACCTTCACCCTCAAGGAATTCTGCTACTGCGCCAGATGGATCTGTACCTTCGGCTGAGATTTCAAAAGCAAATTCTCCTTTAATCGCATGGCCATCTTCACTTAAAGCTCGCCAAGTCGTTTTATAGAGACCTAAATCAAGCATCGGCGTGTTGATTACGTGACGTTTGGCTTCTTTCATTAAATGAGACTTTTCCAAATCAATTGCTTCCAACACCTCAGAACCGAGCAATCCACCAATTAGGGTCGATTTTCCATTTGAGGTGACGCGAGATAATTCAAGTTTTATTAATTTAGCAGGAGCCGTGAAAACAATTTCTATTTTTTCTGGAGCATCCTTTATGACTGAGCCATCTTTTGGGATTACAAATCCAACCGGGGAGTGAGCGTGCCCCAGATTTGTATAGGTTAGAAGAATAGCTAACAAAACGACTAGTGAATTTTTCATAACGTACCTCCGACTAAAAGTTTATATAATCTCTCCTGTAAGAGGAGAGTAAATAGCGAAATCGCTTTTTTGAATTTCCCATGTAAGACAAATTGTCGCATTTTTCTGGATAACGTAAACCACCGTTTGAACAGCTAAGCATCTTAGCTACTGCCAGCAAAGGGGATGACAGGCCTGAATGTCCTATTTTAGATGCACTTTCAGATAAAACGGATAAGTAACCCTGATCCTGGTCCACGAACCAAGATCAGGTAAAGTTTTGCTGAGCCGGCGCGAGGCTTCAGGAAAAGCCTAATGATTACTTGAGTCTACATTACATCTCATTTTAATGCAGCCATGTGTCTGATTTAAAATAATATATTTGGTTTTGGAAGTAGATTTGAACCTACAACCTCCAGGTTATATGCCTAACGAGATTTAGCAAAATTTCACCGATCAAAACAATACAAAAATAAAAAAAAACGCAACCCCTAAGGATTGCACCTGTTATAAGATATTATTTTTTATATAATAATTTTGGTTGCGGGAGTAGGATTTGAACCTACGACCTTCAGGTTATGAGCCTGACGAGCTACCGGGCTGCTCCATCCCGCGACAATTATAATTTTGGGGTAATATGCTGAACAAGGTTATAGGTTTTTGACTATGATGAAACCGGAAGACCAGGCAGCGACTTACTCTCCCGTGCCTTAAGACAAAGTACCATCAGCGCTGTAGAGTTTCACGGCCGAGTTCGGGATGGGATCGGGTGGGACATCTACGCCATAACCACCTGGTCATCCGGTCTCAACATAAATCGATAACAAAACCTATATAAATAATTGAAGACATCCAAACTTGGGTAACTTTAACGACTATACATAAAGACCATTGCCTTTACGTCTGTCTAATCAAGCCTATCGAGGAATTAGTATCCGTTAGCTTCACACATTACTGCGCTTCCACACCGG
>NHEU02000016.1 GCA_002171495.2 Alphaproteobacteria bacterium TMED93 | reverse complement strand
GGAAAAACAGAAGCATTAGCAATTGAATCAGCTTTGGTTCAAGCTGTGTCAAAAGTAAATGGTGCTGAAATTGCAGCCAGTACTAAATCTAGTATATCTGAAGTTTCCTCTACTTCTAAAGGAACGGATCTTAATGAAGAATATCAAAATAAAGTCTCAACTAAAACTAAAGGGCTTATTAAAAGTTGGAATGTGAATTCTGTAAATAAACAAGAAGATGGTATATTTATAGCTAAACTTACTGTTAGTGTTAGTAAATTTAAAAAATCTAAACAAGCCAATAGATTAAGAATGGCAATCGTCCCATTTAGAATAGCAGATACTATTAAAGAAACTAAGAATGTAAAAAAGTTTGAAAGTGCTTTTAGTACACAATTAGAAAATTATCTTACACAAACTAGAAGATTTGCAATGCTAGATAGAAAGAATATGGAAGAACAGTCTAGGGAATTAAATTTTATAGCAAAAGGAGATAAAACTAGCGTAGCTACCGAAGAACTTGCAAAAATAGGTAACCGTTTAGGAGTGGATTACTTGATTGTAGGAATGATTAATAAAGCTTCGACTAATGTCACTAAAAAAGAAAGTAAAGTTTCGGATAAAGTAAAAACTATTGTAAACTCTTATGCTTCAATAAATATTAGGATAATTGATGTAGCAACTACTCAAATTAAATTTGCTGATACCTTTGAAGGAAGAGCTGGTTCATCCATAGAAAAAGTTGCAACAAGAATGGTAAAAAGACAAGTTGGTAATATAATAGTTGAATCTATTTATCCTATTAGAATTATTTCTGCCTCAAAAACTCAAGCAGTTTTAGGTCAAGGAGGAAAAACTATTCAAACTGGAGATATTTATAAAATTTATCAGCTTGGTGAAAAAATGATAGATCCTTATACAAAAGAAAGTTTAGGCAGAGAAGAAATAGAGGTTGGTGCTGTAAAAATTCTCACAGTCAGACCAAAGTTTTCTGATGCTCAAATTTTAGAAAGTATTATAGATTTAAAAACTGCTGTTAAAGATGAAGGAGATAAATTTGTTGCAAGACTGCACAAAAAATCCTCGGCAGGAGGAACAGCTAATAATAAGAAACCGGTAAAAAAAGCAAAATCCGTAGAAAAATTAAAAAAGGAGTCTGAAGATGATTGGTAAAAATCTATTTCATTTAACTATTATTATATTATTTTTTAATGTGAACATTTATGGACAAGAAGCTGAAGTAGATCCTTATGGAGAAGTTGCTGATATACAAGCAGCAAAATTCAAAACGCCAGGAAGCGATTGTATGGAATATTTAGCTGAGAAAGGTAGAGAACAATATAAACAGATGAAGGTGGGAGCAACTACGGTATTATTTATATGTGGAGAGTCTGAAATTAAAGAGCCTCCTTCTTCAAGAAAATTTCTTATTTCAAGAATGAATGGTTTCGATAAAGCAGTTCTAAATGGTTTAGAAAATTATAGTAAATTTAGATCTCAAATTATTAGTGAACAAGTATCTTATGCTTTAAACGCAGGTAAAGATCCAAACTTAGTTAAAAGCGCTCTAGAAGAAAGAGAAGAAGTTCTTAATGAGGAAGAAAAGGGTATTTTTGATAAACTGAAAGACTTAGCAAACACCAAGCTGGATAAAAAACTTAAAGAAGAGGGTATTGATCCTGAAGCTGATAAAGAAGAAGCATTAGAAGCTATCGCAGAAATTGTAGAAAGTTCCTCTTTTAACAATGTAGTAGAAGCATCCTCAAGGGTAGCTATTTCAGGTATTCAAACTGCAAAAGTATGGGAAGTTTGCAAAATGGGAAAGCCTTGCAGAGTTGCAGTACTTTTAGCAAGAACTCCTGAACAAGCTGGGATAGCTAACGCTATGCTAGCTCAAAGCACAGGTTCTTTAAAAGGTCCCCCAGGAAAGCCTCTTAAGACCAAATGGAAAGTAAGAGATGTACTAGCTAATGTAGGAACAAGAATACAAAGAGATGAAAATGGAGATTATCACTTAATTACTGTATCTATGCATGTTCCTAACAAAGGTGGCAGTTTAGATACTGCCTATAAGTTTGCAACAAATAGAGGTAATGGTTTAATGAGAAGATTTGCTGGAACAGTAATTTCTTCTAGTACTAAAAGTGCTATTCAAGAAGTTACAAATATAGATAATCTTGGGAATAGTGAAAATGAATTGAACTCCTATTTAGACTCTCTTGTAGAATCTAATGCGGAAAGAGCAAAAATTCCAGGTATTGCAGTAATTGCACAAGGACCAGTAATACATCCAGTGAACCCAGAGGTTAACGCTGTATACACTGTATTGAAATGGTCTTTTAATTCACAAAAAGAAGCATTGAAACCATTAGAAGCAGCTCAACCAAATAGTAATAATGATGCAAATAGTCCTACAACTGATGCAAGTTCAAATACTTCATTAGAAAGTGAGGAAGCAGATTTTTAAGTTTCTCTTATTGAATTTATTTTTTTTTCTTTTTATAAATACTGTTTTGAAGAGTTCTGATATATTGCAAGTTTATGACTTGAATAAAAAAAATCTCAAAGAAAATTCAATATTAGAAACAGAACAATACCTCTATACTGTTTCTGTCTCTAAAAAAAATAAGATACTTGATGTATCAATAAAAAAAAATCAATTAAAGGCAGAAGTTAAATTACTTGATAGAATAAAAAATAAAATAGATTGGCCTTCTGATTTTCCATCATACTTAAAAGAAGCTATTTGGAACTATTATAAATCAAATAAGAAGTTTAATATTGAGGGTATTAAATTAATAGACAAAGGGGAAATTGGAGATAAATATTTTGTTGTTGTAGGTATTAAAAAAACTAATATAGATAAATTTATAATTAATTATAATGTTATTAAAAAGGTGTTAAAATGAATACTATTTTCAGAAATATAGTTTTATTTTTTATAGTTTTAATTCTAGCAAATTGCGCAGCGAAAAGTGCTACCCAAATGAAGAGTGATTCTTATAAAGCTGGATGTGAGGAAGAAGTTAAGATTTTAAAATCTTTTGGAGATACAATTAGAATAGAACACAGCCCTGCTGATTATGACCAAGCTTTAAGTCTTTCTAAAAGCTATTGTGCTGAAAGAAAAAAATTAACTACTAAAAACCAATCTAATTGTGATGGTTGTTGCAGAACAACTTATATATGNAAGGGTGAACTTGCTATAGAAGATGANNGTTAATTAGAATGTTTTTATTTAGATTTATTTGGAAAATAATTATTTTAATATTAGTAATTCTGGGAATAATATACTTATTGCAAATTATTTAAATAATGAATACCAAAAGCAACTACTTGTTAAAAAGTTTATTTCCTAAAGAAAATGAAAGCAAAACAAGTCTTGAGATAGTTCTTACATTAATAATATGTCTTTCCATTTTTTTAACTGTAATTGAAACAGAAAAAAGTATTTATCAAAGTTATAAGTCTATTTTACAGAACATAGATTTCGTTATTGTTTTAATATTTTCTCTAGAATATCTTTTAAGATTATTTTACTGTAGTAAGGCAGATAAAAGATATNAAGGTTTTAAGGGAAAAATAAAATATATTCTTTCTCCATATGCTATTATCGACCTAATAGCAATTATACCCTCATTACTGCAGTTTTTTACGACTAATTTGTTTTTTCTGCGAATTTTTAGATTAATTAGGATGTTACGAGTTATGAAATTAATAAAAAAAAGTCCGCCAATAAGAATGTTTTTAGAGGCTATTATAAAATCTAAAACTCAATTACTCGGTAGTCTTGTTGTTACTTTATTTGCAATATTTGTAAGTTCAATATGTATGTATATGGTTGAATCAGAACTACAACCTGAACAATTTGGAANTATCCCTAGAGCCATGTGGTGGTCTATGGCAACTTTAACTACAGTAGGATATGGTGATGTATTCCCCATAACAGCTTTAGGTAAAATAATATCAAGTATAGTTGCAATATTAGGAATAGGTATAGTAGCATTACCTGCTGGGATAATTGCTGGTAACTATAAAGAGATTTTAGAGAAACAGGAAAAATAAATTGGGTAGAGATAACATATCAGGAGCCTCAGGTGGCATAATAAAAACAATATTTCTGTTTCCTGGAAAAGTAATTCAATGGATTATGTTTATGTTTGTTTCAGGAAAAAGATTTGGTGGCCTANTACAACAAACTAGGTTATCTAGATCACCTATTATTACCTATTTAATATCTGCTGTAATGTGGTTCATAATTTTTTATTTTCTGGACGTACTAGAAATCCTTATAAATGTAATTGTATCAATAGTTGNGTTATTTATTTAATAGTTTCCTATACTTTGGTTTGATTCTTCAGTTTTAGATTGATTTTTTTCAGTACTACTTTTGGAACCGCTTATAGAATTTGTTTTGTTTTCTGAGGTAATAAAACCGTAAACTAAATAACCTAAAACAAATAAAATAGATAATTTAATTATGGTATAAAAGAATGATTTTTTTCTAGGTTTTTCTTCATATGTTGATTTCTCTTGAGAAATATTTTTAGCACTATCAGAATAATTTTCTATTGGAGCATATTTAGCCTCTATTTTTGCTTCCATTTCTTTTCTAGCAGCCTCAAGTTCTTTTCCTGCTTTAGATCTTTTATCAAATGTACCATCTTTATTTCTCATATGTATTTCATAAGGTAAATCATTTTAAAATTCAATAATCTTAATTTTGTTAAGTGTAAGATCAACTAATAATACTTTATTAGAATTAAAAAGCTTTGAATATTCCAAAAGTTGTCTTCTTGTATTTCTCTCTCCAATTAAAGCAGACAAACCGGTTTTAACCTCAGCTATGTAAGTTATATCATTTTTTTCTACTAGATAATCTGGTCTAACTTCAAAAAATACTTTCTTTTTGTCTTCATATAAAAAACCTTGCATTTTATGTTGTGCACTTATAATTTTATATCCATTATTTTTAAGTAGTTTTCTTGCATTTTTTTCGCCTTTTTTACCCTTTCTTTTTAATAAAAAAAATAAAAAATTTTTATAGGCTCTTCTAATTTTCCACCCTAGATATAACAGAGTAATAATTAGAATAATTATAATGATTTGATCAAATAGTCTGGTAATATCTAAATTAATCATAAATATTTATTTTTTTTTATTTTATTTTTTCTAATACTTCTTTGACTTTAATAAGTTTCTTTTTAATTTCCTGAGGGTCCCTTTGTGTAATTTCACTAATAAATTCTTTTTCATGACTAGAAAGTATTCTTACTGTTTTACTAATTAAATTAGCTTGAACAGTTTCATATATCTGCCATTCATCTAATATTTTATAATCTAATGTCTTAGCAAATGTGATATCTTCAACCCAATAAAACTTTTCTTCAAATATTTTTGTATTTTCAAAGGTTTCTTTAAAATCGATTTTTAAAAATGCTGCATACATAAAATTTTCATAGAACTCATTCTCTATTTTTTTCTTTCTAAACTGTCTAATTAATAGATTAATACTGTAATCAATTTCTGGTAATTTCAGTTCTATGCTAACAGAATCAGAAAATCGCGTCATCAAGCCTACATCACCCTTACCACCTATTGCGATACCAACTGTATATGGAACTAAAGGTATACCATATTGATAAGCTATATTATATTCTAATTTTTGTGCTGTTCTTGTTTTCAATACATTATTTTTTAACAGCCTTGTTGGTAACTGTTCTTTTACACCCTCATCAAAATCTATATTTTTAACTCCAAGATATATACGATTTGAATTTTCTTTAATTTTTACTTTTTCTAGCATTCTTACCCACTGAGAAAATATAGATGCTTCTCTATCTAAATCTAAATAAAGACTTTTAAAAACTTCATAATCTTTTTCTTTATTAGGAATATTTTCAGTGACTATAGTAAACCTTGAAAGCACTGGAAAATTACTTATTACTTTATTTTCAATGTAATCAAATATTAATACTTGTCCAAATATTTTATAATGTGAAGTAACTCCTAATTTATTTATTACTCTTTCTACTCCTTCATCCATTAAACCAAATGCAATGGCCTTTGCATTACCAGATTTTATTGTTCCTTCATCATAAATTATATTTAAATCTTTTCTGTTTAGAAATTTGAGAGATTCTTTAACTTTCTTACTTAAAATAAGTTTATCTTCAGAAAATAATTTATCAGCAACAGGATATCTATCATATTGATTAGCATTACCTATAAATGCAAATCCTGCAAAATATAAATCATTGGCTACTATATTTTTTATTAGTACAAAATATAAAAACAGTTTTAAAAACAAATTCAGTATTTTGCCATTGTGAGTACTAATTAAATTCTGCGAAGCTACCTTCTGCATTGTCTTTTTGTACACTAGATATCTCTTCAGGAACTGGAATATCATTGTTATTTGAATATTGCACTAAGCTATCAGTTGAAGCCAGAAAAGTTTTAGTTAATGAAGGTATATTTTCAACTAAAAATAACATTCCCTCTAAATTAGCAAACATTCCCATTCCAAAGTCATCTAGATTAGATAAATATTCCTTAGAAGCATATCCTACATTAACCATCTTTCTTGTGCCCCTACCATAGTCCTCCATCCCACTAGAAAATATTTCTTTAGACTCTTCTGATATATCTTTATTCGAAGCAATAGCTTGATCTATCATAACCTTATTATCTTTAGATACTTCAATTGCTGTCTCTAATTGCTCTATAGGTATTTGTCCATCCTTTCCCTTTTTCAAATCCTCAAGAGCTTTTTTAGTTATTTCAATATTTTGTTTCATGTTAAAGGCCTCTAGAAACTTAAATTGAGCTGTTAATAAATCTATTAAAGAGTCTGATAATATATCTAAGTATTTATCTTGTTGTTTCTTTAATTGGCTATTATTAACTTCATCTCCAGAACCAAGTATACCTTGAAATGATTTTGCTATACCCGATAATTCTTTATCATCACTTCCAGATAATTTATTTAAAGCATCACTTAGCCCTTTTTGATCCTCTCTAAAACTTTTACTTATGCTTTTCTTTTCGATCTCAGTATTATTTTTTTGTTTACCTGTATTTTCTTCTTCTTTTTTTTCTCCCTTCATTCCTTTAGTAATAATTGATAGGTCTCCTTTTCCTAGTCCTTCGACTAAGCCTTTCAATTCATCAAAACCTGATTCCATTGTTTTATTTTTTTCTTGAGAAAAAGTTAAGTTTAATTTAATTAATAACAATATTATTAAAAATATCTTCATTTTTTAATATTAACATTTTGTTTATCTGATGACTATATATAATTATCATTAAATATTTTTAATTGAATATAATAATGATACAATCTTAGTAAATAATGTCTGACAAATTAAAAATAAGAGAACATTTAAGAAGAATTGAAGCAAAAGAATATTTAATTCCTAACTTTCAAAGAGAATTTATATGGAAAAAAGCTAGAATTATTAAATTGCTAGAAAGTGTTTTACAAAATAAACCGGTTGGAGGACTCTTAATTTGGCGATCAACAATTCCTCTAACCTCCAAAAGATACGATAATAATAATGATAACTTTTTAAAATCATACATTCTAGACGGCCAGCAAAGGCTTACTGCATTATATATTATAATGTATGGTAAATTACCCTACTATTACAGCAAAGATGAAGTAGAACTCAAAGATTTTAAAATAATCATTAGTCTTAAAAATTTTCCAACTTATGAATTATATTTTAAAGAAAAAATTACTGACCCCGAAAATCAAATAGAAATTAGTCATCTGCTTTCAGATAATTTTAAAGTAAAAGACATTAAAAAAAGAGAACACATTGATCTTTATATGGAATTAAAAAATAACTTTCTTACAAAGGAAATATTTTATGAACAATTTGATAGTGAAGACGTTACAAAAGCTATAAACATATTTCATGACATTAACACTTCTGGAGTTAAATTAACAGGAGCTGAGTTACTATTAGCATACATATCTGGTTATTGGCAAAAAGCGAGAGAGGAAATTATAAAAGAAAAAGAAAAAAGGAAGTTAGATAAATTTGATTTAAGCATAGATATGTATACTCAATTAATATTGGCTTGTTTGGTAAAAACTAATAATGCTACTGATAAAACCCTTCATGACAAAAAAATGAAAGATCTTGTTATAACATGTTGGGAAAAAATAACAAAAAATGATGGAGCTTTATCAAAAACGATTGCTTTCTTTAAAAAATATAAAATTATTAATATCAATGAAATAGCAAATAAACCTTCTATTATTCCAATAGTATTTTGTCATTATTATTTTGAATTGACCGAGAATGAAGAAAAAAAACTAGCTTTTTATTTTTTTACTACACAGAAGTTTGCTTATTTTAGGACAAATGTTAATACTAGAATTACAGAACAGCTTAAAATATTATACATTGGTTATGAAAAAAACAATTCGTTGTTAAATCAATTACAAATTTGCACAGATATTGTAAAAGAAGGTCAAATATTAAATGAAGAATTTTTGAAAAATCAATCTACAAGTAGCTCATTGTTCTACATGATGAAGTGGACTTTTAGAAATAACAATGCTGTGTGCTTAGACAAAAAACAAACAATAGATTTGGACTCACCAAACTATCCTTTTGAAAAAGATCATATATTTCCAAAAGCGATATTAAAAAATAAATATAAAGGCACAGAAAATAGAAAAATAATTAATGAAATTGCTAACATATGTTTTCTAAGCAGTAAAGCCAATAAATCTAAATCTAATAATGCAACAGCTAAATTTTTAAAGGAATGCAAAGAAAAAAACCCTAATGCATTGATAAAACAATGTATACCTGAAAACGAGGAACTGTGGGAATTGGAAAACTTTGAACTATTTATTAAAAACAGAAGAACTTTAATAGTCGAAGCTATAGAAAATTTTATAAATAATCTTAATCAGACTTCAGATAATATTAAAGAATTGGAAGAAGTAATTTCTATTGATCAAATAATGGAAGAGATTGTATCTAATGAGGATGATGATACCGAATTTAAATCCTCACTACGCTGGGATTATAAATTGGATAAAAAAAATGCCAATCTAGAAAAAAATATTATTAAAACTATTGCTGGTTTTACAAATCATATAGGAGGAAACCTTTATATAGGAGTAAATGATGATAATGAACTATTAGGAATAAAAAAAGATTTAGATATTTTTCATGGAAGTATTGATAAATTTTATAGGCATCTTGTACAAATTATAGTAGAAAATTTTGATACAACCTTCTTTAATAATAATATCAAAATCAGTTTTCCTTCTGTAAATAAAAGAGATTTACTAGAAAAACTAGATGATGAAAAAAAGATAATTGAAGAAGAAAAGTTATTATTAGAAGAAGAATCAGAACAAACTAAAACTTTATGTTTAATTGAGGTTAAACAATCAAATGAACTTAAATTTATAAAAGAAACTAATAACTCTGGTAACAAAATCATAAAATGTTATGTAAGAGAAGGACCTCTTACAAATCTATTACCTCAAGATGAAATCATTAGTTATAATAAAAATAGGATCACATAAATACTAAATATAGGTGACATTAAAAACTTTATTGTTTTTTTATGTTTATAAGTTAATTAATCAAAAAAAATATTTAATTTATTTTTAAGTTTTATGCTTTAAGATTTAATTTAATTGTTAAATTATATTAATATAAAATAGTATGAAAAATTTTTTAATCATTATTTAATATTTAAACCACATCTAGAAAATAATTCTGTATTATTATTATTAAAAGATAGATTGTATTTAGTCTTTACTTGAAAATAAATTCCTAAATAAGAACAAATAGATTTTATCTCGTACTCCATACCTCTCCCATCATTGCTTTTTATCAAAAAGTCTAAAGGTGTTGAAGCGCCTTTAGAACTATTAACACTTGAACAAGACGTAACATGATTGGCTTTGTCATTTGCAAATTGTTCTTTTAAAGAGTTATTCCAGAAACTTGCACCACTATCATGGGCATCTTTGAGAGATACTACATGATCTATGTTCGTATCACATCTAGTAAGAGTGTAAAAACCTATATCAGTGTTAGTAGGATAAGACTTATACTGAAATGATTTTCTATTATATTTGCTGCTGTAAGATTTTTGTTTCTTTTCGTACTGAGGTTTTTCTTTATTGGTTTTTTGTTGTTTTCTATGACAGTGATAGTCTCCCGTCTTTCTATTATTATGGCAGCCTTCAGTGTTAAGTTCTCCTCCATGAGGAAATGCAGATAAAGTAAAAATATAAAATAAAAAAAAGATAAATGATTTTTTCATTAAATTATTGTAAGCATTCTAATTTATCAAAACATATTAAATAACTTTTCCATAAAATATAATTATTATTATACTTTAAATGATATTTAATATAAATGAATTCTTAAGAAGTTTTAGAAGAATATTTATCCCTTTTAATGGAGCGATACGTTCTTTTGCGGTGTCATAGGTTAATGGCGGATAGGCCCTCTGCCCTTTTCTACCTCAAACGCGTTATTAAATAAGTATTAACTATATCATAGTGATTACTACTCTACAATTTAATCTACAGTTGAATAACTTAATAAGTATAGATATAAGCAAGGTTTATTTTATAGATACTTATATTCATTAAATGAATGTACAAATTTTTTTTAAGTTATATAATTGATATATGTTAATTTTTTACAAATATCCTGTTTTCTTACTTTTATTTATTTTAAACTTTAATAGTGTTCTTAAATCAGAAGTAATCAACTTAGAAAGTATATTAGATATTGCTATAAAGAAAAGCACTGCCTCAGCAAGAGTAACCAAAGAAATGCAAGATGCTAATTCTGATGCCTTAGAAATAGAAACTTTAAGTAACCCAACTGCAGAAATAGATGTAACTACTCTAAAAAAAAACTCATCTAAATCTTTAAATTTATTATTAGAGCAGGATATTAGAGTTTCCCATTTAAAATCAAGAAAGTTACTTGCAAATGAAATTAGAAAAACTGCACTTATTGAAGAAAAAGCAAAAAAGCTAGAAATCATTCATTCAGTTACAAAGGCTTATACCACGTATTGGGCACTTCAGGAAAAAGAGAAAATTTTAAAAGAACAAGCTAAGTTTTATTTAAATAAAAAAGAAGTAATAAAAAATAGTTCTTTAGAAGGTTTAATTGATACAACTGAAGAAAAAATATTTGATGTAGAAATTCTAAGATTAAAAGAACAATTAAGAGTGTTAAGTTCTTTAAAAGTTGAAGGAGGGAATAACCTGCTTAGTATGGCAGGAATCAAACAAAAAGTATTTTCTGTTAATAAACCTAAGTATATCTCTATTCCTAGTAAAAATAAAATTATAAAACTATCTCTCAATGAAGAAACTGTCATAGGCATATTAAAAAGTAGAAAAAAAATTGCTAATGCTAAATTAAAAGTTGCTGAAGAAGATTCTAAAGTTCCTGCCTTTAGTCCTAGAGCTCAAATTCAATATAACCCTGATGAGAATAGTACTGCCCTTTTTTTGGGTTTAAAAGTTGCTTTACCTATTTGGGATAAAAATAAAGCTGTATATGCAAGGGCTTATGCAGAAAAAAATATGATCGAAAAAAATTTAAATTCATTGAATAAAGAAAATTTTTCATACCTTTTGCTCAGAGCATATGAAAAACTTTTAGCAAGTAATGCTACAGCAGAAAATTATAAAAATAAAATTTTACCAACTTGGCATGCTATTGCTGATTTATTAGATAAAAAATTTAAAAATGGGCAGACTTCAACCCTTGAAGTATTTCAAATAAAAGAAAAAATAATAAATATTGAAAATGAGTCAATACAAGCCTATTTAAATTTCATAACCTCTATTAATGAGCTAGAAAGTTTATTAGGTCAAAGAATAGTGAGGTTTGTAGAATGAGAATTATTTGTTTTTTGTTTTTCTTTACTATTCCTAATATTTTAATATCTGGGCCAGAACATGATCATGGTGAAAGTTTTTTTTCTCAAGATGAAATATATTCTGATTTTATCAAATTAAGTAAGGAGCAAGTAAAAAATTTAAATATTCGCTCAGAGAAAGTTAAACTTTTACCAATTTCTGAAACAATTGAATTTTTAGCATTTACTGAACTAGTCCCAGAAAAAAAATTTACAGTATCCCCTAGGTTTGAGGGTAAGATTATTGAATTACCAATAAAGCTAGGACAATCTGTAAAAGAAGGAGATAAGATTGTTACTTTACAGCCTTTAAAAGTTGGTAATAAGAATATTATTTTAAACGCACCTTTAAATGGCTTTGTCCTAAATATCAATGCAGGGATAGGAGAAATAATTAAAGCAGGAGGTAATATTTTAGAAATAGGAGATACAAGTCATATGCTAGTAAGAGGTATAGCTTATGAAACACCAGATATAAACTTAATTAAATTTGGACAAAAAGTAGAAATACATTTAGACGTAAACCCTAAAAATAAAATAAATGGAAAAATTCAACGCATAAACCGTGTTATTGATAAAAAAACTAGAACTTTTTCTATTTATGCAATAATTGAAACTCCAAAAAAAAATATACAACCTGGTTTGCAGGGAACTATGGAAGTTTTTATTAATGATAAAAATTATGTATTAACAGTCCCAAAAAAAGCTTTATTAGGAGAATTAGGTGACTACTTTGTTTATATTATTAAAGAAGAATTAATTGAAAAAAGAAAAGTAGTAATTGGAGCAAGAACTAGCCATCATGTAGAAATAAAGCATGGTCTTACTTTAGATAATGCAGTTATAGTAAATGGGAATTATCAATTGCAATATATATCAGCTAAAAAGCATAAAGACCTTACCGAAGATTTAGAAGATGACCATAGTGACCAAGAAGATCATGATCATGAAAAAGATTCACATGATGACCATAGTGACCAAGAAGATCATGATCATGAAAAAGATTCACATGATGACCATTAGTTTTAAAAAATTGAAAAAAAAATGCTCGATAAAATAATACTGTATTCTCTTAAATCAAGATTATTAATAGTTTCATTGTCAGCTTTTATTTTAGTATATGGTTATCAAATAGTAAAAACTTTACCTATTGATGTTTTTCCTGATTTAAGCCCACCAACAGTAACTATTATTTCAGAAGTTGAAGGTTTAGCTCCTGAAGAAATAGAAACAACTGTTACTCTTCCTATAGAACTTGCAATGAATGGCGCAAATAGTGTAAAAAGTGTGCGTTCCTCTTCCTCAATAGGTTTCTCAATAGTCTATGTTGAATTTAATTGGAATACAGAAATTTTCAAAGCTCGACAAATAGTAATAGAAAAGCTTAATCAAGTATCTTCTGTTCTTCCTAAAGATGTAAATACTGTTTTGGGGCCCGTATCTTCTATAATGGGAGAGGTTATGTTCATTGGTATTACCTCTTCTAATAAAACTAAACTTAGTTCAATAGAATTAAGAACAATAGCTGAATGGGATATAAAGCAAAATTTATTAGGCATCAGTGGTATATCTAAAATAACAGCTATAGGAGGAGATTTAAAACAATATCACGTTTTAATTAACCCAGATAAACTTATAAACTTTGGCGTCACCATACATCAAGTCCAAGAAGCTTTAGAAAATGCAAATATTAATACTACAGGAGGATTTCTAAAAGACTCATATAAAGAGTATTCAATTAGAAATGTGGGAAGAATATCTTCCTTAGATGACTTAAAGAAAACAGTAATTGCTAAAAAAGTATCACCAGAAATGCCCTCCCTAACCTTAGCAGATATTGCAGAAATAAAAATTAGTGGCCCTGTTACAAAAAGAGGCGATGCCTCTATTAATGGAAAAGCAGGTATTTTATTAGCTATATCAAAACAGCCAGGCACAGACACAATAAAACTTACAAAGGATATTAATAAAAAACTTGAAGAAATTAGACAAACTATTCCAAATGAGGTGATAATAAATGCTAATATTTTTAAACAATCTGACTTTATAGAAAATGCTATAAAAAATGTAGCCAATGCTATTAAAGATGGTTCTATTTTAGTAGCACTAATATTATTTCTTTTTTTATTAAATTTTAGAACTACGGCAGTTACTCTGATAGCCATACCTTTATCATTAGTTGTAACTTTTATTATTTTTAAATTTTTTAATATGAGTTTAAATACTATGACATTAGGCGGACTAGCTATTGCTATAGGAGAATTAGTTGATGATGCTATTGTTGATGTTGAAAATATTTTTAGGAGATTACGTCAGAATAAAAATATGATTGATCCTAAACCAGTAATGAAAGTAATATTTGAGGCCTCAAAAGAAATTAGAAATACTATTATTTTTTCTACTTTTATAGTTATGTTAGTTTTTTTACCTCTCTTTTCATTAAGTGGTTTAGAAGGAAAAATTTTTGCACCTTTGGCAATATCATATATCACAGCTATAATTGCATCTTTAATTGTTTCTCTAACTTTAACACCAGCTTTATCATCTTATCTTCTGCCAAACATGAAAAACATTTATAAAAAACAGGAAAGTTGGTTAATAAGAATTTTAAAAAAAAGTCATTCAAGCATATTTGATTTGTTACTAGCATATCCAAAAGTTATTTTTTTCTCAGTAACTATATTAATGATTATAACAATTACTTTGGTTCCTAACTTTGGTAGAAAATTTTTACCAGATTTCAATGAAGGGAGTTTTACTATAAATATTGCTCTTCCTCCTGGCACATCTCTTTTGGAGTCCAACAGAATAGGAATGAGAACTGAAGCACTATTACTAGAAATTCCAGAAGTATTGTATACTGGTCGCAAAACTGGCAGAAGTGAAAAGGATGAACATGCTTTGAATATAAATACTTCAGAATTAGAAGTGAAATTAAAAAAAACATCACGTACAAAAAAAGAAATTATAACAGATATTAGAAATAAACTTAGTTTGATACCTGGCATAGCAGTAAATATTGGGCAACCAATTTCTCATAGAATTGATTTTATTACTTCTGGAATAGAAGCAAAAATAGCAATAAAGATATTTGGAGATGATTTAGATTTACTAAGAATTAAAGCTAATGAAGTAAAAGACCTAATTAATCAAATAGATGGTATTGTAGATTTACAAGTAGAGCAACAACTATTAATTCCACAAATTCATATTTTATTTGATAGAGATAAAGCAAAGCAACATGGAGTTATGATAGGAGAAGCAGCTAAGCATGCAGAGCTAGCTCTTCAAGGTAAAACCATAACCAGTATTATAGATGGTAATAGAATATATGATGTAATCTTAAGACTAGATGATCATTCAAGAAAAAATATTGCCGATATAGGAAAAATACCATTTGATACTATAAGAGGAACTATCGTTCCTTTAAATTTATTCGCAGATATAGAAGAGGCTAAAGGACCAAATAATATTAATAGAGAGAACCTTAGCCGTAGAATAGTTATACAAGCTAATACGGAAAACAGAGATGTAGTTAGTGTTGTTAAAGAAATAAAAAGTACCTTAGACAAAAAAATCAATCTACCATCTGGCTACTTCATAAGTTATGATGGCGAATTTAAAAACCAATCTAAAGCACAAAAAAAAATTTTACTTCTTAGTCTGCTCTCATTTATAGGTATGTTTATTGCTTTACATACTCATTTTAAATCAACAAATTTATCACTCCAAGTTATGTTAGCCATACCTTTTTCATTTATTGGGGCTATTATAGGAATATATTTTAGTAGCGGTGTTCTATCTATTGCCACTATGATAGGATTTATTACTCTAATAGGAATTTCTTCAAGGAATAATATTTTATTAATTTCTTATTATTTACATTTAGCTCTAAAGGAAAATGAAAAATTTTCTTTAAAAATGATTAAGAGAGGAACTCAGGAAAGACTAGTTCCTATTTTTATGACTGCATCTACAGCTATCTTAGCTTTATCTCCTTTGGTTTTAGCTACAGGGGAAACTGGTAAGGAAATTTTAAACCCCGTAGCAATAGTAATATTTTCAGGCTTATTAGGGTCAACTTTATTTACATTACTATTAACACCTTTAATATTTTGGAAGTTTGGACAAAGTGCAGTAGAAAATTATATTAAAATATCAAAAGATAAAACTTTTTGATTTTTTATAACTCTCATGTTGCTCTCTAGACATGGCAATGGTAACTTCAGGATAGATGCCACATCCCATTTCATGACACTGTCCATTGCGTTGGTAACGAAAACTCCATCTGCCTTTTCGCCTTTTAAAAGAAATATTACCCTCTACCATCATGAGTTTTTTACCTGTCTGTAAGGACTAAATTTTATTTTTTGTTATTTTCATACTCTACATTTCAATCTACAAGTAGATTGCTTTTTTTTTATGCACGGCATACTTGAGAAGTAGAGCCTATCTTAATAAAATACAAGGCTCTGACCTTTTTGACGGAGTTTATGCATTCTCTTGAGGGGGTTATAATGGAGTGTCTGCCGATAAAACCTCTCTGCTATTTATCCCTCAAACGCATAATTTAATAAACTTTTATCATATCATAGATAATTTCTCTCTCGAGTTGAAACTGAAGTTGTAGTAAATATTACTAAATTATTATTAAAATTAAAAAAATAAAGCTATTATAAATTTTATTTCTAATCATATTCTAATGATAATACTAAACATCAATAACTTATTATAAAAATTATTTAATTATTTTTAAATTAAACATTGCTTTTCAAATAAAAATAACTAATTCTGAAGTATGCGTATTTTTATAGTCTTATTATACTTTATTCTCAATCAGTCTTTTGCTCACCAGTATGAAAAAAATGGTATAACAATATCACACCCTATCCTGAAAATGATTGCTAATGATGGAAAGATGGGAGCTGGTTATTTTAAAATTAAAAATAATTCTGATAATGAGATACAACTTATAGGAATTGACTCAAGTATAGCTGAAAAACAAGAAATACATGAAGTTGTTGAAGAGAATGGTGTATATAAAATGCGCCCTCTTAAAGAAGACTTAATTGTATTACCTGGAAAAGAATTAATATTTAAACCAAAATCTTATCATATTATGTTCTTTGGTATTAATAAGTCGCATGTTAACGATGAAATGTTAGACGCAAAAATAAAATTTAAAAATAATGTAATAAATATTAAATTTAAAGTTTTAATAGGAAATCAAGAACACAAGCATCATTAAGATTTACTTTAAAAAAATGAAGTAATTATAAATGCAAAGAAAAAACCTATTGAATAAATTAGTAAAGAAGCAAAATAAATAAACAAGCTGCCTTTTCGTAAACGATTACAAGCTTTGGCCTTTATTGGATCAGCAGGGCACGGAGCATTTCTATTAAACCATAATAAACCCCCACTAAATACTATTAAAATACCAGATATTGTGAATAAGATGGTCTTATACTTTGATAGTACTATTAATAAAGGAAAATTAGATATTAAACCTGCCAAAACTGCTCCTGCCCCTATTGCCACGAATAGAGATGGTAATGCGCAGCAAATTAAAGTCCCAAAACTTGTGAATAAACTTAAGGAAGGAACAATAAGGTTTTTAACTGATAAAGGCTTCATATTTTAACTCTTTCTAGTTATTTTTTCTACTGAATATCCTGCATCTTCAAAAATAGTATCAATAACAGCATCTTCAATATTTACTGCTTCTTGTAAGTAAATAATTACTTTTTGATTCTCTAAATTTACATTAATACCTTTCACTTCTTCTCTTTTCATAAAAACTTTTTCTATAGATTGTGCACAAAAGTCACAAACCATTCCATTTACATCTACGCTAATAATATTTTTTGTCATTTCTCCTGAAGACAAGCCTACATCATCATGGTTATGAACCTCTTCTGCATGACTATTCGTAGCATATGTGGTTGATGCTAAAATAAGTAAACTAATTAATGTTAATAAAATTTTCATAATATTTTCCTTTTTTTTTAAAACCGTTTAATAAAATTTAATGTAGTATTTTTATTTTCATCTAAACCTAACTCTAATAAATTAGTAGATTTAAAAAATCTTATAACAATATTAGAAGTAAGAGTTTTATTGTCTTCAGGCATATGATGTAATTCATACATTAACCATGTATGTAATTTTCCATACCCAGCTAAGTAGGGAGTAAACCCAGCCCTTGCTTTTTGCATAAATGTACCATCTACAGTTTTAGACTTAATAGCATTGATATTATAAGAAATAAAAAGTCTCCTTGTTTCCCAATCTGTTGAACCCCCGCCATAGGAAACTAATTCTTTTTTATTATTATATTCTTTATAATCTGTAGTAAGTAATCCTAATCCAGTATTAAAATAAATATTGGCTTGCGATTTTTTTTTATTTATTCTTTTAGCAAGATAATTAATATTAAATGCATTTAACCAATATTCTTTTTCATGCCAGTAAGCAGTCTTATAGCCTATTGAATATTTACTAGTAGGAGAATAATGAACTAGAAAAGAATTTCTGGCATCATTATTATAGGACATAACAGTCCATCCACCAGAATAAGAGACAGGTCTGGTAACTGCAGATACTGAATAAATAAGTAACAAAAATAATATTGCTATTTTCATAATTATACAATAACCTATACCGTAACGTAAAGGTCAATATGTTAATTACTGAAATAGCAAAAAAACTTAATATAACTCCTAGGACTATTAGACATTATGAAGAAATAGGAGTGATAAAAGCTAATCGATTAGAAAATAATTATAGATATTTTAATACTGAAAATATAAATAAATTAAAGTTTTTAGTTAGGGCACGTAATTTAGGGTTTTCATTGGAAGAATGTAAGGAACTTATAAAACTATTTGGTAATAGTAGTAGAAAAAGTGAAAATGTTAGAGATATTGCTAAAAATAAATTAACAAAAATATCTAAGCAAATAAAAGAATTAGAAGATTTAAAAGAATCTTTGGAATGGTTAGTAAGGAAGTGTCCTGGAAATTCTAAACCAGAATGCCCTATTCTAGATGAGCTAGCTAGAGAATAACTATTAAACTTACACATACGCAATTATAGATTCTAGCAAGGTTTAATATAGAGGTAACTGGAGCATAGGCCCTTTGCCCTTTTCTACCTCAAACGCGTTAATAAATAAGCATTTATTATACCACAGCAGTTTTCACTCTACAATTGAATCTACAGTTATAAAAAAAATTATTGTACTGATACTTTTAATTAAAAAATTAAGTCTTTAAAGGCCATGATGAACAAACCTATAATAAGCAAAACAAAAATACAAAAATAAAAAAACAACCTACCTCTTAAACTATCTATTTCTATTTTAAAACTCTCTCTTGATGTTTCTATATTTAGTTTATTATCTTTTTTTAGGTTTTCTATATTTGATTGCATATCCTTTTTAAGATTTTCTATTTTAGCATCATTATCTTTTTTATATTTATCAAATTCTGATAAAACTTTGTCTTTAAATTCATGAATTTTTAAAGTAATTAAGGAACTATCTTTTTCTAATTCTGATGGAAGTTTTTTTAATTCAGCAGCAGTTTTTTTGAAATCAGATACAGAATCAGAAATTTTTGAAATTTTCTTTGCGTTCTCATCTAATGTGTCTAAAGCTTTTTCTGCTTTTTTTAAATTCATAAATATTTAACTTTTTTAAATCTATTATTAGCTTTCTCTATATACAATAATAAAGAGTTTTTGTCTTCTAGAATATCATATACATCTATAATTTCCTCTACTCTAGAGTTTGAATCCACAAGAGTGTTAGATAATAATATTTTTTTATCATCATCTAGGTTTACTCCTAAATTTAATATTTTCTTTTTAACTTCTTGCCAATTTTTTTCATTTTTTTTTGCACTATTTATAAAACTTATAAATCTATCTTTTCCATCTAAATCATTAAAGTCATTATTTAATAGCCTACAAAAAGCACTTAATATATTTAACCAAGGGTTATCCTGATAGGCTTCTAAAAATCTAGATAAAGAAGTTTGTGTTTTTAACAGATAATCATTATCAACTAATTGGCTATCTTTGAATAAAGTGCTTTCTAAACTATCTATTGCCTCAGTGAAAGAATTATCTAAATGTTTATTTATATTAATAGATATACTATCAATAGCAAAATACTGGTCCATCATTACTTTAAACCTTTTTGCCCCTATATTTTTAAAGTTTTGGCAGTTTTCATAAAGATTTTTTAAAGATTGCCTTCTATTATAAACAAAGTGTTCATAATTCCACCTTAAAAGATATGTAATTAAATCTTTCATTGGATTATTATTTTCTTTAAGTATTAAACCTAGATTATTTTTATGTTTACTTACCTCTTCATTACTTGGAGAATATTTAGCAATCTTATTAAAGATATTTTTAGAAATTTGCGCAACATCAATTTTTTTGTACTTTACTAGATAGGTTCCACCAAAAAAATCTTTTACTAGCCAATCCTTAACAATACCTAATTGAAATAATCTATATATAATTACTTCACGTTTCTGGTATACTTCTGCTACTCCTCTATTACTTTCAAACAGTTTATTTATAAGTAATTCACATGCTTTAGCATCTTCAGAAACAGAATAAATTTTGCTAGCTAGCAACCATAATTGGGTTCTAAAATCTCCTCTTTTATTTTTTTCTGTACTATTTGGAAAACCTTTTAACTTATTAATGTTTAAATTTTTATCATGTAAGTCAGAAGGAATTCCATCATGCTCTTCTGTAAAAAGTAATTTACAGTGAGACTCTTCTCCATCTCTTCCTGCTCTTCCTGCTTCCTGATAAAAAGCTTCCATTGATGCTGGCATTCCATAATGCACTGTAAACCTTATATTTTTCTTATTAATACCCATACCAAAAGATTTGGTGGCAATCATTAGGCTTAATTCATTATTTTTAAATTTATCCTGTATTTCAGTCTTATATTGCTCATAAAAAGAAATACTACTTTTATTACTGTTTTTCTTTTTAAAGAAATCACAATCCTTATATAAATTATTGTTTATATCTGTATTAGCATCATTAGGTTCATCTCCACTAAATATACCAATATCTATATCTAAACTCAATAAAAGGTCTCTTCTAAGAGGATAGCAGCCTAAATTACCATTTACGTGCGGTGTAAAGATTAAACCTGCATTTTTTTTACTTGGTTTATTATTTTTCAAAAAATTTAATAATTCTTGGTATTTATTTTCATGCTTATCAATTGAAATGGTTTTCTTAGTATTAGAATCAATCTGTTTGATATCAAAGGTAAGCTCCTTACGACCTATTAGCATTTTATAAACTATATTTTCATCATTTAAGTTTAACTCTACTTGTAAATCTTTTAGAACTGCTAAAGATGCCGTAGCTGTTAAAGATATTATTGGAACTTTAATTTTCATAGCATTTGTTATTGTATTAACTAGTGACAAATAAGAAGGTCTAAAATCATGCCCCCATTCAGATAAACAATGAACTTCATCTAAAATAATATTTTGAATTAAATTAGTTTGGTTTAAGTCTATTAGTATATTTCTAAACTCTTCAGTTTGAAAACGTTCAGGAGAAATAAAAATAAAATTAAGCTGCCCCTCTTTAAATCTTTGTATAGTTATTTCACGCTTATGTTTTTCCTGATTAGCAGATATAAAACCAACTCTTCGATTGAAACCTAATTGGTCTAATTCTTCTTTATGGTCTCTCATTAAAGATATAATAGGACATACAACAATAGAAGTACCGTATCTGAGTAAAGAAGTTAATTGAAAACATAATGACTTTCCTCCACCCGTAGGTAACAAACCTAAGCATGTTTGGTTTTTAAAAATTTTTTCAATTATTTCTTCCTGTCCTTCTTTAAAAGAA
Source organism: Alphaproteobacteria bacterium TMED93 (assembly GCA_002171495.2). Classification (GTDB taxonomy): domain Bacteria; phylum Pseudomonadota; class Alphaproteobacteria; order TMED109; family TMED109; genus JAYYAX01. Next base: position 10,793 of record NHEU02000016.1, on the reverse strand, counting down.
TTATAATCATATATTTCTTTCAAGATTATTTTCAGACTTTTATGAACTAGTTCATCGGAAAGGTTTATGTTTTTTTTATTTACTTTAGGAGTTGCAAAGAAATTAGACAATACCCCCCATCTAAATATAGTATTATTTCTGCTTCCACGAGTTTTATAACATATAGTTTGTATATATGTACTTTTTAAAGATATATAATCTGGTTTACTTTCGTCATACTTGCTAAATAATGAAAACATTATTTTAATATTTTTAGATTTTTCAGTAACTTTATTATATTTATAAGTTTTATAATTTATTTTTGGTTTAATAAATGTATCACCATACAAATTTGATATAGGTGACAATAAGTTAAAAAAATCATCTAATGCTACCTTTACCCAATCAAACTTTGAAATAAAATCAGAAAATATCTCTAGGTTCCAACTTTTATCCTCTAAACTTAAAATGTTTTTTTTAATTAATTCTAATAAAAGCACCTGAAACCTAATAATAGCTGTGTGAGAGAAATAATATTGTTCTTGAAGAAATAGCTTATTGTCAAAGGTGCTTTTATAGTGCTGAATATTTATATTATTACCTAAAAATAAAATAAGCTCTTTTTTAAAGTCGCTGTATTCTTTAGTTTCTTCTCTTATAAATTTTGTAGGTACTCTAAATACTTTTATATGTAAATGTTTTAGTAAATTATCTCTTTCTTTATCTATATTTTTTTGACTTTCGCTTTCAGTATGAAACTGTCCATCTACTTCAATTATAATTCTTGCATCAGGAATATAGAAGTCTACTGTAGAATCTTTATTTAAACTGCTTACTTCACTTATCTGTGGGAAAAAACTTGATATTTTACATTCGGGGATTATCAACTTATTTAAAAATTGAAATCCCTTTAATAAAGAAGATATATCTTTATACAACTTATAGGCTGGATTATCTTTTAAGTTATTGGAGTTTCCTTTTATAGTCAAATTGGTCCATTTTTGTATCTTATCGTCAATAAGCTTTATATTTTTTAATCTCTTTTCTTTAGGATAATTATTTTCTAATTTATTTGAAAGAAATTTTGTTGCTTTAGACAACATTCCTTTATGTAAGACTTTTTCTAAAATTAAAATGCTATCCGGAAATTTTTCATTATTACTACCTAGTAAGTTCTCTATACAAAAATTACAGCTTTCTTCATCTAATCCTAAAGTATAATATTTTCTATTTTCCATATTTTTCATCTATGAATATAAAATTATTTTAACAATTAAACGTATAAAGTAAACGATAGCATTTCATGAATATTTTATTAAAAATTTAAACTAGAATTTTCTTTAATATGATAGCTAGATTTATTTATATTATTTATTAAATAACCAGATGATAAACTCAAGTACCTTGTACTAATCATAGCTTTGTCTTTTAAAGAAAGGTCATCATCTTCAAGCGCTTTTTCAATAATACTTAATGATTTTATAAATAACTGAAAGTGTTTTTCTTTTATAAAGTCTAAAGTATCAGATTGCTGATTTTGTATTTCTTCTAAAAAAACCTTTTGAGCTTTCCATCTAGAAATAGTTTCCTCTCTCACATTAATCCATTTAGAAACACTTCTAGAGGAAAACCCAAAAGATATTAATTTAGCTGCAATTACTTGATTTTCTTTGAGCTTTTTTGACATTACCTATCCTCCTTCCTAGACTGTTCCCAATCTAGTATTTCATCTATATCCCACAAAATTCTATTAGGGCCTATCCTTAGGGGAGAAGGAAAGTTCTTATCACAAACCCATCTCTCAATAGTAGAGGTACTTACTCTATATCTGGTTGCTAACTCTTTTTTAAGAAAATATTTATTCTTGTTAATCATCTTAAGCAATAACTCCTTTCAAAGTTAGTTATCGCTCCAAAATAACTATAATTAATAAATCTACCTTATTATCTAATAATATTAATTAAATATCAATAATTTTTCTTAAAATTACCTCTTTATTCTTCCGGTTATATATGTGTTTTCAAATGATTGCGTAGGTAGTTTAGATTCATCTATTTGTCTTTTTAAGACTTTTCATCATTTTATCATTCTTATCAAATTCTTTAAGCATTCTTTCATATAACTCTTCCAAATTATTTCTCTTTTTATTCTTATATCCATTTCTTTAAAGGCTACAGTAAAAGTAGTTTCTTTTTCTTTATTAAGATACACATTACAGTCTATACCTTTACCATCTACTTCCCATGAAAAGGAGTGTGATGATAAAATATTAAGATTATAGAAAGTATAATTTTCATAATTATTTAATTAAAAGCATTTTCATTTCTATGACTTTCCAAGCTTTAATATGTATTATATTTTTTTGTCATACTGGGCTCTCTGTCTAGCATAAGCACAATTCATGCAGCTTACATTACCTTCTGGTATTTCATCGCTGTTTAGCGTTTTTAGCATATTAGACAATTGTTCTGGTATCCAGTCAGTATTCCATTTATATGGAACTAAAGTCTCAAAGAAATCCATCTTTCCAAAAAAACCTTCTGCGTTTCTATCTGCATTACAAACAAGAAAATAACTAGTTTCATCAACCTCAAAGTTCATTTCTTTCAGGAGAAATGCATAAAAATCCATTTGTACTTTATAGCCTTCATGATAAGGAGAGGATAGATAAGACCATGTTTCTACCATGTTTTTATTCGCTTGTGACTTATAATCTACTACTATAAGTTTTTTTGTATTTGTATCCTGCCATATATCATCAACGCCTCCAGTAAGAATAATATTTTCAAACTTTGTCATTAAACCATTTCTTAAGGAGTCTCTCCATTTATCCATATCTGGATGTGCAAAAGGAACTAGGTGATTTAGATTATTTTCCTCAAAAATACGATGAGCTGTTTGCTTTTCTCTACACTCATCAAATTCTTTCTTTAGTAATAGGTCTGTAGTCTCATTCAAGGTCCATCCTGGCATTCCAGGAGAAGCTAAGCCCTTTACTCTATCTAAATAAAAACAACGAGGACAAGTTAAAAAATCACTAAACTTTCCTCTACTTATTTTAAAATCTTCGTTTTGATTAGGAGTATACATTGAAGATTGTCTTACACGTATTCCTTTAGCTTCTACTAATTCTAATTTACTATTTCTTTTTAGACTTATCATTATAACATATTTTTTAATTCAATAAATCATTGAAAAGTTAATTAAATTAATCTTCTTAATTTATTATTAAATAAAAACACCTCTTTAGTTGTTTATGTATGTCTAAAGATTTTACCATATTACACTTTCTGATTATAAATTATTATATAGAAAAATAAAGATTATTAAAAATATTCCGTACTAATATTTATTAGTTATTTAGATATAAATGATATTATTAATTTTTTTTAACAATTGAGGTGATATTTCTTTATGATTTACTTCATATAATTTTATTTTTTTTGATTTATTTATGTAGTCATAATTAATCGTAATATGAAGAATTTGTTCTTCATTAATATCTTGTATGGATAATGAAAAGCCTATATTACAATCCCCATATTCACTTTTAAGGTCTTGTGGTTTTAATTCTTTCTCAATATATTTGTCTAAAGCTAAACAAGCATGAGGGTCTTGCATAATCTCTTTGCATTCATCAACTAACGCATGAACAACATCCTCAATTGTACTATACGGAATTTCCTCTGAACGGTCTACAACATACAAATCTTCAAATTTTTCTATAATTTTTAGCTTATACATATTTTGCCACCACTGCATTATTATATTTTAACATATTTTTTAATTAAATAAATCATTGAAAAGTTAATTAATAAAACTCTAATTTAATTTGAATAGAAAATATAATGCCCCAGTTCCTATAAATCTCTCTGATAAATCTTTTTGTATATTAAAGCCTAATTGCTTCATTTTATTTAATACTAAATCTGGTTGCCAGCACCGTATTTTAAATTCATCACTATAGTTAATCCAATTGTTTTCGTTTAGAATATCAATACTTTCTCGGTAATTAAATACATCATTTTGTTTATCTACAATAACATCTCGATGAAGGGTTTCAGATTTATAAGTTAAACCTTTAAATGCTCCAGGTAGAGGTATATCCATCAAAATTAATCCACCTGAATGCAGACACTCTTTTAAATTAGAAAGAGCCTTATTTAAAGTTTGTTCGTCAGTAATATATGTTAGAACTGAGAAAACACATAAAGCAAAATCATAACGTTCATTAGATATGAAATTTTCTATAAATTCATTGTGTATGTTTATCTTTTTTTTAATGTCTTTACTCTGTAGCTCTTTACACATTTCTAATGATGCGTCCACAGCAGTCATTTCAAAACCTAGCTCAGAGAGAGGCAATGTCAATCGACCTGTACCTGCACCAAAATCAATAACTTTAAGACCTTGAGCAGTCTCCTCCTGTATCACTTTAAGAGTTAACTCTGTGAACTCTTTATAAAAACTACCAAAAGACTCTTTGTATGCCCTATCATAGATTTTTGCCCAACTATCATGAGCCGTCATTTAATTAAATCTCATTTTCAATATATGTTTTTATTCTTATATCCATTTCTTTAAAGGCTTGAGTAAAAGTAGTTTCTTTTTCTGCATATTGAAACATAGATTGGTTATTAAATATCTCAATCTTGTCATAGAAAGGTTTAGCTTCATCTAATGACTTATTTGCTATTTCCATTCTAGCTTTTCCTTCATAATTAAATGGCTTTGTAACTATTCCTACAAATGAACAATTATTATCTTTTAATAACTTACCTAAATGAGATAATAGTGCAGAGCCTGTTACACCTCCTAATCCAGCTATAACAAATACTTTATCATTCTCTTTAACGTGATTAAGAATACTGTCTGTTATGTCTTTAAAAGAATCTTTAATATCTATATCTTCTTTAACATCTACATGTAGTTTGTTTTCTATTTGTGAGTCTTCTATAGATTTTTTATCTGTGTTTATATACAAGTAATTAAAATCATTAGGACTATCTTCAGCAATATTATTGAGTATGTTTCCACTTGCTCCACCCAAACCTATTAATATTACATTCATCAGATTTTATTTCTTTCTAGCTTCTTGTTGTATTTTTTTTGTAGTTCATTTTTATGTTCTTGCATTCTATTGCTCAGTGTTTCATAATCAGCTAGTTCACATTGACCCTTATCATGTCCTAGACGATTAACTCTTCTTAAAGTCTTTCTATTTATTTTCCATCCCATGTATAGATTTATATTATCTGGATTCATTGAGTAATTATCTAAGTCTGAATACTCCACCCTAAAAGTATCATTATGTTGCCCAACGTAATACTGACGATATTTATAGTTTCTTGCGAAAGTATAACCTGTAATTGACCCTTCCCATTTACAGGTTAAAGCTTTACCTTCTAAGTCTGCAAATGATTTAGCAGATAAAAACATAAAGATTATGGATATTATAATTTTCATTAATCTATACTTAGTATTTTGTTTCTAATCATTTGAATTTTTATCTATAACGAATTTACCATCTATTATTCTTCCTGTCGACTTTTGACCTTTATGAATGGAAGTAACATTACTAGCATTTTCTAAACCATTTTCATAAGTTGCTGTAATAGTATGTTCGTTATTAATTTTTAAAAAAGCAAAACCATTTGCTAAATTATTCTTGTACTGACCACTATATATTTTACCATCGTTATAATTAAAAATACCCCAACCCTCTTTTAAATCATTATGGACTTGCCCTTCATAAATCCCATTATTGTATGAAATTTTTTTCCAGCTTTTGTCTTTTTTATTTCTTTCTAAAGCTATACTTAAGTTTACAAAATTTTTAATATCTTCATATTTGACTGTAGGCCAGTTCTTTGAATTATTCTCATTATATAATTTTTTTAAATGTTCTAAAATATTTTCTCTATTAACGTCCAAGATTTGATTTTTATATGGACTAAGAAAAGTAAGGTTAGTATAAATTTCAATATTTTCATTCTTTAGGTCACGATTAACCCAATTTATATTTCTTTTATTTAGTCTTATTTGATTAAGCTTTTCTAAATATAATATTACCAAGCAAAAATTAAAAAATAAATTAAATCCAATTACTTCACTCCAAGCTTCCTCTATTACAAAATAATACCAACAAAAAAAAGTAAGAACAATATTAAAAATTGCTATGTTTCTATATATATTTCCATTATTTTTAAATAATATGTTTTCCTCAGCATATTCTTTTATTCTATTTTTCATGCTAAGAATAAAAGCACATTTTGCTTCTAGTTCATTCTCTGTAATATTCTGCATATAATGTTAACACTGAGATTATAAATAGTATTATTTTCATAATTCTATATTAATATGTTCTAACTAGTCTTACAAGCATCTATAGATTCCATTTAAGATTCATAGAGAGCTGTTAAACATAAATTAGGTAGATTATACTATAATTTTATTAATAGTTTTATAGGAGGAGTTATGGGTGGTATAGATTACAGTGACGATGATGGCATAGTAAGAATTCGTAAGAATAGAGATGGTTTTCCAAAGTGGGAATATAAAACTTGTTATACTGATGCAGATTTTGGTTTAGAAAGTTTTCAACAAGAAGGAGATAAAGGCTGGGAATTAGTTTCTATAGTGCCAGCAGATAATGATTGGAGTTCTGAAGCCTATATTTTTAAAAGACCAAATATGGGTGACCAAAATACTTATTAACAGATTTAATGATTTAGATTATTTTGTAAAAGAAGAAACTAAAGAACCTGTCCAACTTGAACTAGATTTAAAACCAAAGTTAAATGTAATTAAAAATGAGGACAAGGAACAAGAGTAGTTATACCTCTTGCTACTCTCAGGCTAGGAAATTCTAATATCTATCCCTATGGTTATCATTAATGTCTTTCCTAGTCTGTTCTAAGTTATTATTTATCGCAAGAAGTCTTTCTGAAATTTCATCTAACCAGTAGACTACTACACCTACATTTAAAAAAATTCCACCTACAACTAAATATTCAAACCAACTCATATCATCTTTCCTTTCTTGTTATCTTCTAACTATATCGCACCTTGCATAACTTAAATTTATATTCCACTTGCAATAACCATCACCAAAAACTTCCATATGCGATTTACAAGCAGTCCTCTTTCCTTTTTTACATGTGTAAGTAACTTTTAAAAAGTTTGACGACCACCAGCTAATTCACATCTATACATAATCATATCTCCTTTTTTCATATTTTTTTGACTATCAATTCTTAGCACCCACTCATTTGCCCTAAATACTTTGCTGCCTTTTCTTCTTCTATCCAATTCAATCTTATCTAGTTTTTCTTCACAGCTTTTGCTACTTTTAAAAGTCTCATTAGCTTGTATAAAATTGTATTCAAAACCTGGACCTAAATGTAAAACAATTAAAACTACTATTTCTATCATTCTTTTATTTCTTCTATTAGTACCTTCTGACAAGTATAGTAATTTATACGAGCTGAAAATGGCATCTTAAAAATTAATACATCACTATTATATTCATCATTGTCCACAATTAATTCTACGTTTTCTGGAGAAGCTTTTTCAAAACTCTCTTTCATGACTAATAGTCTTTCATAGCATGCTTGTTTACTTTGAAAAAGTTTAAAGGTAGTGGCATTATAACTAGGTGCATAATAGTTTGCTGGATTTGTAACTAGAATAGCTTTTATTAGAAGGTATTGATACATAATTAGATTTTATTTCCTTCTCTTGCTTTTCTTTCTTTTTCTTCTCTTATCCTTTCTCTTTCTTCATCTGCTTTCAAATATTTATCTTGTTTTTTTATGACTTCTTCAAAACCGGTAAATACTCTGCAAGTTTGTATAACAATATCGTCATTGTGTACATTTCTAATTTCAAGCACTAAAGTCTTTCTATCTAAATAATTACTGAAATATACATGTGATGTCCACATAACGTGATTAGCATTAGTTGTGTATGTTTTTGATGACCAAACATCTTTTCTATGACTACTTAATACTTCACTAGGCGGAATTCTTGCTTTTCCTAATGTATGTACCCATATAACTCTATTATTATTGAACCAATGCATAGAACCTTCTTTAATTTTCTTATCAACTCCTTTCGGCCAACATTCAATACCCTTACCATCTATCTCACCTGAAAAGGAATTAGTAGAAAAAAGGAATAGCAAAATTAGTATGTGTTTCATTTAATCTATTTTCAATGGATTATTAAATAACATATTAACCAAAAGACTAGAAGAAAAACTATGCCCTCAAAAATAATTCCCATGTTATGTGCTCTATATTCAAACTTTAAGTTTTTTATTTCTTCTGAGGTAAGTTGATTACTATTAGTATCAACTCTTTTAGCAGTGAATGTAATTGCATAATAAATAGGCCTAATTCTAATACTTAGATTATTTAGTAATTTAAAAAGTTTGTTATCGTTTAGGCTAATTAATTCTAGTAGTCTATAAATGATATTTACTAATATTCCTATAATAAAGCCTAATGTATAAATCATACCTGATAAAGCATAGCCAATATATTTAATTAATTCACTTATTAAATGTGGAATTAATGATAGAAAAGATAATAACATTAAGCCTATTATTAAAATAAAAATACTACCACCAACAATATGCAAATCTCCCAAGGATAAATCAGGAGAACAACCTGTATTATTAGATTTACTTAAATTAATTAATATACATAAGTTTTTTTCAAACCAGTTTGATAAAAATCCACCTAACTCTTTAAATGTCATTCAATTACTTTCTTTTTTTGTATTTTCATTCTAATATCTATTTTTAAATATTGCTAACTTTTCTTGTTCAGTAAGGTCAGTGATAGCATCATCTTTTTCTTCAGCTACTTTATTTCTAATTCTTTTTTTAAATGAACTAACTACATACTTTCCTGTGTAGATAGGGTCATCNTTTTTTGCTAATCCTTTATAAATTACTTTTGCCATTATTGTTTTCCTTNATGTTAATTGTTAACATTCAAGGTAATAATTGATTGGAGGTTTAGAACGTATGTGGTCGTTACTACACCAGAACGATAAGGTCGTTACTATTCCAATTCAAATANAACTTTGAACTANTTTAATAATTACATTAGTTAAAGAAAAAAAATATCTATACCTTAGATAGGTATTAGTTATAATTAAATATGAAATACTTCTANATAATATTAAGTTTATTNTTGGCACCAAGTATAATTTATTCAGAAGATATTTTAGAGAAAGCCAATCNNTATACAGTAAAAATTAAAAGCTCTATTAAATATCCTTTTTATCAAGATGATGCAGGAACATCAAAAGGGGCAGGATTCTTAATTAATAAGGATAAGGGCTGGATNNTNACTAATGCACATGTTAGTGGCAGAGGAAATGCTCGAGTNTATGTAGCTTTCAAANATAAAAAATATATTAAGGCTAAGGTTCTTTATGTAGACCCCATCTTAGACATTGCTATACTTGAAATGGACTATAAAAAAATTGACGAAGAACAAATAATTGCAGATTTACAATGNAATAATAAAAAACTTAATGGCACAGAAGTAGCGGCTTACGGCCACCCTGAAGGGTTATCTTTTTCTGCTAGCAGAGGAATTATTTCTCAGAAAAGATATAGATATGGAGCTGATTGGCTACAAACGGATGCTGCAATCAATCCAGGTAACTCTGGAGGTCCATTAATATCATTAGAAGATGGTAAAGTAATAGGAATGAACTCAATGGGCTTTAAAAAATCCAAAGGTCTGAACTTTGCCGTTCCTAGCACTATCTTATGCAAAGTTTATCAATTACTAATAGATGATAAGAATCCATCTCCTCCTATCTTACCATTTAGATTTGCTACAAATAGGCAGTTAGAAAAGTATATGGCTATAGGCGCTTTAAAAAATAATAATTTAAAAGATATTTTAGCTGGAGATATAGTTACTCATATCGATGATACTAGCATTAAAACTCCTACAGAACTTTCAAATTTTTTAAGAGGAGATTTAGACAAAGCTACACTTTCCTTTAAAAGAGGTACAAAAGTAATTAAAAAAGAAATTAAGTTTAAAAAGTTTCCACTACTTACTGAAAGAAACTTTATACTTTTAGATGGAGCCGTAATTGCTAAAGATTATTTTTTAGAGAGAAATAGAAATGAAGGTCTATACTTAACCCATAGCGTTGAAGATGGCTCACTATCAGATGAGAATGGCATTTACAGAGGACTGCTTATTATCTCCGTCAATGGCATTTACCCTAAAAGCTTAGAGGAACTATATCAAACTTTAAAATCAAATAAAAAGGTTGATATAATATTTAAAGGTTGGAGCAGGTCAGATAACGTCCTTTATGATTATCAAAAAATTTCTTACTATCCGAAAAAAATCACATTATATTAAAGTAAAGATTTTCAGCATATAAATTTGATAAAAATAAACTAATCAAAATCAATTTAACCATTTACTACTAGCTTCTCCCAATCATTCATAATTTCTACTCGCTTATAATACAAGTCACTTCGCATATACGCACCTTCAACTCTGCTATGTAATTTATGCGCCATACAAAACTCTACAACATTCTGGTCATAGTTTCCTGTCTCTGCTGCCCAATCTCTAAAGGTAGAACGAAACCCATGAGGAACATATGTATTATATAGTTTATTCTGTCTTCTCATTAGCTCTAACATTGCCATATTAGAAATATGTTTTTTTCCAATGACACTTGGAAATAATAATTCATGATTACTCTCACGCATACGCAATTGAATAATATCTATAGCCTCATCTGAAAGGGGCACCTTGTGTTCT
>NHEU02000039.1 GCA_002171495.2 Alphaproteobacteria bacterium TMED93 | reverse complement strand
GGGTTTGCTATTGAAGGACATTCTTGATTTATTTCAGACTTCTTCGTAGCACTCTTTTCTTTATCTGTTAAAGGTGACCCACTAGCAATCTCTAAACATCTAGCTGCGTTATCACCACCTTTGTTAATTATTCTTTCTATAACCTTTGACTTTTCAATGGCCACTTTACCTATATCTCTATTGCCTTTGTTAAATCTTTTATCAAGGTCTTCAAAATCTTTTTTTAATACATTAATTAATTTATTCATATCCTTATTAGCTTGAAGGATGTTATCAAAATCTTTTTTTTGGTTCTCTATAAGTTGTTTCTGCTCCGACACGGCAGATTCTAATTTAATTTGATTAGCTTTTAAAGTTGCATTATCAGCCTTTAACTTATATACATAGGCGCCGGCGCCGGCAAGACCGGCAACCATAACACCTATCATAATCATTTTCATACTACCAAATATCATTTATTTTATTTTCCCCATTACTATAAGTCTTGCGATTTTAGGAGAGTAATTGTTAATACAAATATACTCTACTAATGTTTTTCTAAACATCCAAAGACTTACTTCTTCCAAAATTTTAATTTTTTTGCCATAGCAGCCAAGTCTTCAAACTTCTCGTTGACATACCAACCTGCAACAAAACCTATAATTAATCCTATTGTTAAAAACATATTACTCTCCTATTTTTGAGTTTCTTTTTCTATGACCGTTCCACGCCACGAAACCACCTACTCTTAACGACCAGTAAGCTAACCAGTTCATTACATAAAAGCCATTGTTTTCTATATTAATATCTCTAAAGATTTCATCTGCTCTTTTTTGAGATATTTTACCTAGTGTATCTCTTTTGTTTGCTCTTAATAGTGTTTCATATTTATATGCATAGTCGTGAACAAGACCACCCATTAATAAAACACCTACTGGTGACAAGAACGTATGCAAAAATTTAGGTATACTAGCACCATCAAATTTAAAACCTGCTGGTACAACGTACTTATTTCCGTTTAAAGTATATTCCCAATCATTTGCTATTTCCCATTGTCTCGTACCTAGTAACCATAAAAGTACACCTTTAAAAAAACCTTTACCTTTTGTTTTGATAGGTAGAGGTTTCATTGATGGCATAGCCGTATAAGCAAAAGTATTACTTACTGCTTTCTTTTTGTCAAACAAGTTTATAATAAAACCAATTATTATAAATGCAATAACTATTGACCATTGCCAAAACTTCATTGCTAAACTAATTAATAGTTCCATATTAATCCTTACTTTTTTTATTAGTATCTATATATGTCTGGTAAATCTTATGAGCCCGACCTAGATTCTTTTTCTTTTCAGGATCCTTTGCTCTCTCACTTGCGACTTTAGCTCTTTGCGACATTGCAATGGCAGCCTGCATTTTGTGAGCGTGTGTTTTACCAGAGTTCTTAATCTTACTTACAGATTTTCTAGCTGTTTCGCCATCTGTAAAACCTAAACCGTGAATTGTTCCTTTAGGATTTTCATCTGTATATAAGTCTGAATGTTTATCCGAATTTGCTTTTTGACCATCTTTTCTAGCAATTCTAGGATTCTTTTCTGCATTTAAACCCATAGCTCTTCTTGACCTATGTTGTTTACCTTTCGGTGGATAATCACCTAAACTAGCCATAGGTGCCATATGCGAGAATGAACCTAAACTAAAGCCGGATATGTATTCTTTAAAAGACTTCATACTTTAGACTTCTCTCTTAATGTAGGTTTAGTTTCTTCTTCTTCAACTTTTATTTCTTCTCTAAAAACACCTGCAAGTTCATCAACTTTTTCATCTAATTTATCTAGTGTTTTTAAAACACCTTTTAAAACTACATTATTGTTATCGTTATTTTCTTTAATTTTAGCACCAAACTTTTTCATTATAGTTCGTCTTAACATATCTTCAGCCTCATTATCTTTTTTATATTTTTTATGAGACTTTGTTAATGGGTGTTTAGCATTAGGGGCCATATCTACACCGCCGTGTGCTACTGCGTTTGTTGGTGCGTCTTCATCAATCTTATTGATGATTTCATCTATCATTTCTTTATAGTGTTTGGGCATATTCTGTCTCCGATACTAGTTCGTCACCTCTTTCATAAACGTCAATACCAAAACAAGTCATAAATGGTTCTTGTTCTATATTTAATTCAGGTATTTCACCTTCTTCTACTAAAAGATTATCGTATAGATTTTCTTCTTTCAAGTAAGATATAACACCCGACTCTATTGCGTCTTTATATTTGACATAACTTTTATCTTCTTTGATTAATAATGCTAATGCAACTGCAAAAGAGCCTAACTTACCACCTAGACCTACTTTTGATAATATCTTTTTGATATTGAATGTGAATCTATGAAGAAGTGTATAATGTTTCTTATCAGATTGTTTAATTACATTTCTGTATTTAACTAATACTTTACCTTTGTTATCAATAATGCCTCTCTTAAACGCCTCTGTTTTTTCAAACGGAGTTATAAGCATTTTGACAACACGATAAGTTATTAAAAAATCAATACCTCTACTCATTATAGTTCCTTTAACATTTGCGTTATGTTCTCGTCATCTTCAACCTCGCCTAATTCGTGAGGATAAAGATAGCCTAGATAACTGCAAACAGATTTTAGTATTGGCCAGTATTGTTTATCAATTTTAAATAATAACAAAGTCATACAAGCCTCAGCACCAAAAACATTATGTAATAATATAATATGATTTAGTATCAATCGTATCTTTATTTCGCCTAGTGTTTCATACTTACGAAATAGTCGCTTGAGATATTTAAATCTCTTTATATCATCATCAAACTCTTGTTGTTTTTCAAGAGTCGGGTTGTCGTAGTTTTGCATAGCATACAACAACCAATTCTGTTTGGTTATCTCTTCAAACATTTACACTAGTTTAGCGTAAACTTTTGACATTCCAGTTTTTAATGTTTCGTATTCAACTTGAAGCTTTAAACCACCTTCTTTTCTGTGAGAAATACCATCATCATTAATATCTGAACCATCTACGTCCTTGCCAAATCTTCCTCCGCCAAATTTAACTTCAGCTACAAAATTACCCTTATCGCCTGTCACTTCTTGTACAGGTACGAAAAGACCAATCTTCATAAGGTTATTTCTGATTTCTTCTACTGCGTGACTAGCTGTCATATATTCTTTCATTGCTGTTCCACCAAGAAATGCGTTTATTCTTTTTAAAACTTCAGGATCCTGTACATTATGAGGTCCAATACTACCGTCTTCAAAAGAAGCTACATCAGCAGTACCAACACCAACATCATTCACAGATTCCGAAATATTAATATGTTGTTTAAATGTTTTCATTTTCCTTTTTTCCTTTATTTGTACTTATCCGATACCTTTTTAGAACCATCGGCTCTTGGTATCAGACCTTTTGCTTTAAGGTGTGCCTTATCGGTAAAACCTGCCTTACCTGCTTTGTGACGCTTCATAGCGTCAGCAGTATCAGGAGCTTTTTCACCTAATAAGTCTTCCTCAAAGTCTTTCAAATTCTCATCTTCTACAAAAGATTTAAATTTTTTCATCTTTTTTCTTCTTTACTTTTCTCTTTACAGGTTGCTCTGAAGTTTCAGGTTCATCCGTAGAAATTCTATGAGCTTCACCTTTCTTATCTGCAATCTGTATCAAGTTTGAGGCAAATTGAATTGCACCATTTAAGGCATTTAAATTACCTTTCATAGTGATTAAATCTGTCTCTAGTTTACCTATGTTTTTTTTCAACTCATCAAAGTCATCTGACAATTTTTGTCTATGACCTTCAAGTTCTTTTAATGTAATTATAGACATAATATTTTCCAATCATTATTATACGGTTGTGTAGGCGTTACCACCCATAATATTCCAAGAACCGTTTTTAAACATCAACATAGCAGTTTTACCACCGCCAGATAAAACAACACTAGTGTGTCCTCTTAAACTTGCTGGTGTAATTGTAGCTGCAAATGAGCCACCGCTTGAAGTGTTAATAAACATTTTAACTTGACCATCACTACCATTTGCTAATGAAATTGTACCTGCTTGAGAGCCTGCGTTAATTTCTGTAATAGCTGAGGTTACGTCTGCAACAATAACGGTAGAACCGTCTGTTGTTACCTGTTGTGATGATTGTTTCAATCCTAAAAATGTAGGAATATTATTGAATATTGAGCTTGCACTTACTTTTTTATTGATTGGTGTTCCGCTTGGGTCGTCCACTACGTGGAACAAATCTACGGAAGCTAATGCGTTACCTAAATCGGTAAGCTGTGTGATTTTCTTATCTGCCATTTTTTTCTCCTATAAACCCTATTGGGTATGCTACTTGTACCATTTGATACAATCACTTTATTAATATATTTATAAGGGTAGGAACATAGTTCCTACCCCTATGTTTGTTGATTATTAAGCGTCAGCTGAGTTAGTTAATGCAACTAATGTTTCAAACTGAATTCTACTTGCTCTACCACCAGAACCAGTTGTTTTTAGGTTCCAACCAGCGTGTGCAATTTTACCAGATTGTGTTTCTGTGTCTTTGAAATTAAAAAGACCCATAGTCACACCAGTAATGAAATTGTCAGCAGTTGTATCGCCGAACAAATCAGTTCTATTAGCCGAAGTAGGCTCTTTTCTGATTGCAGCTACAGCCCATAATGGTGCGCTAGCAGCTGCGTCTGTATTTTTCCAACTTGACATAGTATTCTCTCCCTTTAAGTTAAATTATTGGTACTCAATTGTTAATATACACCAATATTTATAAAGGAATTAGTCTTTGTCCCAAAATAATGGGTCGGTAATCTCGCTATGGTCTACATAACAATTTAGAGACCATTTAGGAACGGTCTCTTTATCTTTACCTACTACGAATACTTTATGGAGATAATCTTCGTTATTAAAAAATATTACTTCACCCGGTCCATAGGTCATACTTTCCCACTTACCAGTTTTTTCATTTAATATTTCAGTTCTTGTATAGTTTTGTAAACCTACAACGACATTTAAAGGTGCTGATTTATTTTTTCTACCTGAATCTTTGGCGTCTGAAACAAATACTCTATCATCAAAGTGTGATATATATTCTTCTCTTTGACCTTTTGTATGAGCTGCCGTAGCGGCTGCGTAATCATCTTTGTGAGGTTCTAGTTCTAGTGTTGTACAATCCCAATCCCATAAAAATGAAAAAGGTTTTATCTTAACACCAATACTTTCGTTTATAGCATTCTCTATATGTTTTGGTAAATCACCATCATATAAATTATAATAATAAGTTCCGTTTCTACAAGGAAACTCATTATGCCATTTGTAATCTTTTTTAGGGAATAAGGTTTTTAATTCTGAACATAATTTATTCACATCATACTTTAAATCATATTTCTTAATTAACATATTACATCATCTTTTTAAGAAGTCTCAAAGTTCTTGAAGTATCACCATTGTGAACAATACCTTGTCCGCCTCTGGCTCTAAACTCATTTACATTTTTAGGATAATCGTCAATTAGTATTGCGTCTTTTTTAGCAAACTGCTGTTTTTGTACACGCTTAACTAAATTAATTTTGTTTGATGATATACCTAGGTTTTTGGATGCCCAAAATCTTTTTCCTGGTATACAATTCTTGTCGTAAGTATCTTCAACAAATGCTGATAAAATTTCTGTATCGTATCTTTTTAAAAAGTTCCAGAGTTGTTTACCGCCTGACATCCAAGGTAACTCTCGCCAAAAATTAGGGTTAGATTTTATCATACCCCATTTTTCTGACTTACTACCTTTAGACCAGTCTGTAATTGATTTACCTGTAAGAGACTCAGCACCTTTTACAAAGTCAACAAGAACACCGTCCATATCACAATATATTTTTTTCATAGTGTTGTCCTTTTTTATTATGACTTATTATAACACAAGGTTATATAAAAGGCAAGCACTTTCTTTACTTATTATAGTTGATTTTTGGCTCTGTTTCTACTTTGGTCTTCTTCATACCTGTCATAGTAGTACCTTGGCCGTCTGATTCTTTTTTGTATTTCTTATCAATCATATTAAAAAAGTCTTTCTTTTCTTTAGGTGACATAGAACCGATACCTTTACCAGTTTTCTCTAGTTCCTTTTTGAACATCTTTTGATATCCACTTTCTTCAGTATGTTTTGATAAATTCTTGGCTACTTCTTCAATACTGCCAGGTTTGTTATTTAAATATCCCATTTTATTTTCCCTTTACTTGTTTTGCTAAGTCTTTGTCTGCACCACCCCAAGTACCACTTGATTTAGTGACAAATGAATTTACTCTAGCAAAAGCCCATTGTTGCTGTGTAGCTCCTGGTCGGTGTCCACCTCTCCAAGCTGCCATACCTCTATCATAAACTTTTTTAAGTATACCATATGGCATACCAGATTTTTCAGCTTTGTTTTTTAAACCTTTAATCTGTTCATAAATTTCTCTACTAGGATGGTTTTCATTTTGTTCTTTTTTTAAAATCTTATCTGCAATTTCGTGACCTTTTTTAATTGTTTTCTTAGCTAAAGGTGGTTCATCATTCATAACTTTTTTAGCCTGTGACATACCTATTGCGTAAGCGTCATCTTTTTTCATTTCATTTTTTAATGCTTTGTCTAATTCTTTTGCTTGGTCACCGTGTGCTTGACTAGCACCTTTTAACATATCTTTAACTTTTTTAACCACTTTTTCATCATCTTTATTTAAAGCTTCGTTCATACCTAGAAACTTCTTTTGTTTTGCAATTTCTTTATCAGTATTATTTTCACCTTGTTTATCTTTTGCTTGTGCCATTCGGCCTTTTTGAATTAGTAAGTTGTGTAATTTAGTAAACTTACCCTCGTTAATATCTTCATTAGTTCTTTTTAAAACTTTTTGTACATCTGGATGTCTTGATAAACCTTTTGCAAGTTTTTCAATTGCTGAAACAGCACCTGAATAATTACCTTGTTTATATCTAGGGTCGTTTGCAATACCATATGCTTGTTTAATTTGTTGTGTAGAATATTCTTTAATTGTTTCTTCTTGTTCTTCAGGTACACAATTAGGTACTTGTTTACCACCCTTATTCTTCATACCTACTTGTTTGTAACCTGTCCAACAAGCTTCAAACATTTCTTCATCTAAATCTATTCCTTCTTTAAAAGGATTAATAGTAGTTGTTTTAAATTTCATTTTTCTAACTACCAATTTTGATTTAGAACCAGATGAAACAAAAGGTATATTTGCTTTACCTAAAATCTCTAAATTTTTATCATTTAGTTTGTCAAGTATATTCATTAATTGTTTTGCTCTAGCAGCAGTAATTTTTTTACCTCTAAAAGGTTCGTATTCTTTTTTAAGAGTTTTTAACATCATAGGTGTTATTGAATCAGGAGCCTCTTCTAATGTTTCTTCTTTTACTTGCTCCTTTTCTCTCTTCATTTTATCTCGCATATGTTTATATGCAATACCAACTTGTAATAATGGTTCACCAGTTTCAGGATTTACCATTTTTTCTGTTTCTTTTTTAGCAACTTTAGCTTTATCTGTTTCAGCCTTTGCTTTTAGTTGATTAATTTCTGCCTGTTTCTGGTCTACTTGAGCTTTTAATTTTTCTTTATCGTCTGTTTTTTCTGTCGCTGCTTGCGCCTCTGAATCAGGTGCTATATCATCTTTCTTTTTTTTCTTATCCATTTCATCAGCAGCTTCTGACCAAGTTTCAACATTCTCTTTAATTTTTTCTTTAGCTGGCTTTGCGTCTTGCATATCTTGAGCAGAATCACCTTCTTCTTCACCAAGAATTGCTTTTACAGCTTTAACATCTATCTTTAATGCTTTTGCAATTTGAGCGGCCGACTTACCGTCTTTTACCATTGCGTCTATTTCTGACATTCTACCTTCAATTAAATCTGATATATGTTTTATACCTGCGTCTTTAATTGCTAGTTGAGTTGGTACATCCATATTTGCAATCATTTTTTTAACTGCTGGTGTGACATCTGATTTAGTTTTGAATTGCCAAATCTTTTTGATGTTCATAATTTGTTTATCGTTTAATCTTGATTGTAGGTAACCAACTTCGTTAAGTTCTACCTCAGCCATTGCTTCTCTAAATGTTTTTCTATATCTACTCATTAGTTATCTACCTTTGCTCCCGCTCTCCATTGATAGCAAGACCAATATCTTGCTTTAGTTTTTGGACCAGGATTCTCACAATTGTGTCTAGCTCTGAAGCTTTTTCTTCTAGCCGGGTCGTCTCTTTTTATACTTAATCCTGTTGTATCGCCAAACGATACTTTTTTAATTTTATCACCGTCTCTGACATATACGTAAAATTTTTTACTTCCACCACGTATTGGGTCATTAAGTTTGACCTTTTTACCTTGAAATTCAGCCTCTTCAATACCTTCTAATTCGTGTTCAAAGATAACATCTTCACAGGCCTCATCAATTTTATCGTACTCTTTAAATGTCTTCATTAAATTCTCTCTATCATTTTAGCAACAGCCTCTTCAAGCTTTGCTTTCCATTGTTCTTTGTATCGTTCCCTATATTTATCAATTGTGGACTCTGAAGCCGCCCATTCTTTTACTTCTTTTTGAGTAGGTTTATCTACTTCTCTTTCTAGGAAACCTTTTACCTTTTTAATTTCAGGCCTTTCACCACTACCTGGTTGTGATGGTTTGTAAGTAGGATTTTCATATCCTGCATAGTCTGGTTCACCTGGTGTTATGGTTGATGTATGTTTATAGTAGTCTTGACCAATGTCCGTACTTTCTTTGACTTTGGTTTTGAGTTCACTATATAACTCTCCAAACATTTTCTTATATTTTTGCGTGTGCTTACTAGGCTTTGTCTTTGCCGTCTTATCTCCAGGTGCTGGTGTGTTGTCATTCTTTGTTGTGTCTTTGCCTTTAAAATGGCCAGCTCTTTTGTCTTTAACATCTTTTTGTAATCCACTATAATATTTTTTAGGTTGTGTTCCTTTTTTATCTTTCACGTCTTTATCTTGAGCTAATCTATCAGTATGTGCTTTTGAGGCCTCTGATACTGCTTCAAATCCATAGTCAACGTCTAGGTTATATTCCCTCACGTCTACCTCTCTATCTGCTGATACAGGTACACAATCCCATATCCAAGCTTTGTGTAAATTATTTTTATTATCTTCTAGTACAACATAATTTGTACCTTTTCTTTTTACTATACCTTGTACATCTTCTTTGACATAGTTAACTTTTTCACCAATATTAAATATCATTTCTCTAATATATAAATCTCTAATTTGTTGGTGTTCAAAGTCTTTAAACGGTACAACTTCTCTAGTCTCTCCTGTGTATTGAGCGGCTAAGTTCATACCTTGTCTAACTTGTTTCATAATGGCAGTTGCGTCAACACCTCTTGGTAGTCCTCTTTTAAAACTACTAATATCATTACTTGAAGCAGCTGCTCTCATCTTACTTGCTGACATACCTGATACGTTATCAGCATCCGGGTCTCTTTCGCCAGCAGATACAATATTAATATTTTCAAAATTATAATAACCGTGTCTTGATTTTACATCATTATATTTTTTTATTATTGTATCAAACTCTCTTACTCTATCACTACCAACAACCATAGTTATATCTGTATAACCTCTTTTGTAAAGTAGTGTACAAATATCTAATATCATATTTGTATTATTAACTTCTATATTTCTTGCGTGTCTAGGAAACATCTTCTTCATTATGTCTAGTTTTTGTCTAGGCGATAATGGATTCTTTTTAGGATCCTGACTTCTACTTAAATAAACTCTGTAATCATCTGCTCTCACACTTGCCACTTTATTAATTAATTTTTCGTGACCAGTTGTAGGTGGATTAAATCTACCAAAACTAAATGCAATTGATTTACCTTTTGCTTCGTGCATTTCTAAATCATCTATCTCTTTATCAGATACTTTACCATCATCTAAAATTTTCTTACACTTCTTATAGAAGTTTAGATAGTGATACTTTTCTAACATCTTATAGATAACATTTTTAGGTAATCTATTTTTTATACCAAACTTTTGTATTTCATCTGGTGACATATCTTTATCAAATGCAGCTCTTCTATCTGCGTCAACACCATCACCTACTTTGATAATAGATTTAATACTATCTTCTATCTCTTCTAACTTATCATTTATTCTATCTTGTAGATTTAAAATATCATTAGGTTCTAATTCTTCTAGTTCTCTGTAATCTATAATATCTCTTTTTAATTCACCTTTAATTACATCTAACTCTTGTACCTTTTTCTCAAAATCATTTATATACAATTTTACATCAAAGGTAAAATCTTCTGGTCTTTTAATAAATTTATTATTTTCTATATCAAATACTGCGTCAGCCTTTTTATTCTGGTCATCATAAGTTTCTTTATCAGTTATGAAGTAATAATTAATAGGATGTTCAGAACCAGGTATTAGTTTACCTTGTATATTATCTGGATTGTTAGCAGACAAATACTTTTTAGATAATCTTGTTCTCTCTTCTTCTTGTTTTTCAGCAGGCACATCAAACAATACATTAAGGTCTAGGTCTGCGTCATTTCTATATCTTTTTGTTAAAATAGAACCAATCAATGATACTTTTAAAATAGGATATTCGGACTCAAATTCTTTTAATTGATTTTGAATCTGTTTCTTTACACTATCTTTGATAGTAGGATTAGGAGTATCTGCGTCATCAAATACTTTTGGCGCATAAGTCCTTCTCGGTATATCAATTATTGATTCTTTAAACGTTTTCATCTTCTTCTTAATTTTCTTTCTGTAGCCATCCATCTTTTTGCCGTGTATGACTTAATTTTATTTGATAATAAACCTCTTACTGCTTTACCAACTTTATTCATAACAACCGTTGTAAGTTCTTTATCATCTTTACTATTATCTACTATGACCATATTTTGTAGACCAAATAAATTTTGAAATTTACCAATATTAGATTGTACACCTTCCCAAGATTTTCTAGTAATATATTCTGGTACACTTCTTTCTCTTTTTGAATTTCTTTCTAATGCAACATCTAAACTTGTATTGACAAATATCATATAACAATCATAACCTAATTGTCTTAATTGTGCTGTCTGGTTTTTAATCTTATCATAATCTCTACCAGTACCATCAACGACCATACCTAATCTACCTTTGATTGATAAATCCATTACATTTCCTGTTGTCGCCTTTGCTCTTGCTCTTACTATATCTCTTGCCTCCGCCTCATCTTCCGGCATTTTAAGAGATAAATTATTTTTTTCAATGCAACTTCAAAAGCATTATCAGAGTTTATCATTCTTAAACCTGTACCACCAAATGCACTTCTTGTCACAAATGTTTTACCAGAACCTGGACCACCTGCAAGAAAAAATGCCTTAAAGATATTTGGGTCATATAACCCCTCTTTTAATTCTTGATATCTTATGTCGTTAAATGTTTTCATCTTTCTATTCTTTTAATTATCTTGTTTGCAATAACTTCAGGTTCAGCACCCTCAGCTTTTATATTTATTAATTGTTCTTCAAAATGTTTGATAACAGGACCAACTTGTTTTTCGTGTTCTCTTAATCTCTGTTTAATAATTTCTGGTTTATCGTCTGCTCTACCTCTAGCAGTTAATCTTTTTATAACTTCTTGTTCAGAAACTTGTAAATTAATAATATAGTTGTGTTCAATATTATTTTTATCCATAGCCTCTACTTGTTCCATACTTCTAGGAAAGCCATCAAATACATAACCGTTTCTTGCGTCTGGTTGTTTTAATCTATCCATAACCTCTCGCATTACAATTTCTGTTGGTGCAAATTTACCATTTGCTAATAATTCTTTTACCTTTTTTCCGTCTGGTGTATCTTTCTTTGCTAAGTCTCTCATCATATCACCAGTATAAATGTGTGGTATGTCAAAATGTTTAGTTATATATTTTGAGTAAGTTGATTTACCAGAACCTGGTCCACCTATCATTATAATCTGCCAAGGTCCGCCTTTAACTTCTCTTAAAAATCTTTCTACAAATTTCACTTTCTATAACCTGTGCCTTTCTGTCTATTGCACCATCTTTTTTGCCAAGCCCATACACTCATTCTACCACCTATACTTTCACATATAGAATAAAAAAAGTCTAAAACACCTATTAGTTTCTTTTTAATTAAATCAATTGTATCTGGTAAAGTTCTCATTAATTCCACCCTTTAGGTATTGTAAAGTTTTGCCTACTAAATTCTAATCTATCTACAAGTTTAACTGCACCTGCAACTTTATCAACTGCAACATAACCCTCTGGTGCCGTCACTCTATAACCATTTGACGTTCTAACAAAATGACCTATACTTTGTATTTGATTCATTTTTCTTAATAAAGTATTCTTAGCATTTGCTAAAGTAATATGACTTGCAATCGCAAAGTATAAAGCTTGTTTGTTCCTATCAATAAGTCTTAAACCATTTTTTTGTGCTACAATATACTTCTCTTTACCTTTAGATGTTTTTTTAGAATCTATTTCACCTTGTAGCATATTGTTATAATAATCTCTAAACTTTTGTTGCATATCTCTAACTTTACCCATATCACCTTGCGTATTTTTAATAAAGTAATTAAAGAAAGTTTTTAATCTATATGCAACCGATAATGGGTCTTCTTTAGCTGTTGACATATCATTTAATAATGTTTTTGCTTTAGATAAAGAGCCTTCAGCCATTCTTATCTGAGCGTCAAAAGCCGTTAATTCTCTTTTGTTAAACATTACAGAACCAGATTTATCTGTATATTGAGCAGACGCCAAGAATATACTTGTCCCACCACTACCTCTTACGGTACCAAAACCTGCTGATAGACTTTTCATATCTTTACCAGCATATGATGTATGAAATACAATACCCATTTTTGCTCTGGCAATTTTTCTGCCGATATCACTATCAACTGGTACTGCATATGTTATTGTATTAGGTGTAAATGAAATCATTTTTTCACCATCAATATTAACTAATTTCTTATCTTTGTCTGTAAACAATAAATCACCTTGTAGTATACCTTTGATAGGCAATCTTTTAAGGTAATTAAAAGTAAAAATAAGTTTTTCACCTGCACCTGAAGTACCGTGATTTCTTTTTATATCTGCTATTGAATAGTTGATTTTAGGAGTGACGTTGAATACTGATTTTGTTCCGACAAAGAATTTGCCGTTCTCTGGATTTTGACCGCATATTATAGCAGGCGCACCGTCCCATTTAACGGTCATATTAGTTGCACCACCGGTATTACCGGCTAGCATATTTCGTACCGATTTCAGGAAGTTGATTGCGTTTTCACCGCCTTTAACACCATTATTGATAATATCATCTTCTAGGTGTTCTAGGTGTGTGTTCTTTTCCTGTGTAAAAAATCCTTTAAAACTAAACATTTGTTCTCCAATTTGTCCATTATACCAAAATTTTCCATAATTGTCAATATTAAATCACACTACTATTTATATTTTTTGAAAGTATAATCACACATAATATGGCTAGGATATACTCCTCCTTGCTTATTTCTTATGTTGATTTTCAAGGTTATATATGGTGTGTCAATATCTATATCTACACGTTTACCAGCACTCTTTTTACCACCATAATATGCGATAGCTGAGACTGGATTAGCAAGTTTATTCATAAACTCTCTAGTCATCTTGAAATGGTGTATCTCATTAGGGTTTTTTGCGTGTACATAATGATAACCATAACCTATACCCGATTTCAAAAACTTAATAAACTTTTCTTTTTCCATTTTACTAAAGACATTTTCTTCACTTCTTTCTTGTTTACCACCATAAGAGTTAAATACATCTGCTAATTTTTTAGGTTTTAAACCTAACATTTTTAACAACATTAAACCTTGTTTGTTTTTAATTGTTCCGTGGTTTCTCATTTCATCTGCAATAAGATATTTGGTAACACCAGCATTAAAGAATGTTACCGTTCCTGTTGCCTTTAGAGAAAGATAAACTGGACCTTTATCTGAAGTCACCGTAATATCTGTCACGGTCTTTCCTATATTCTGGTCACCGGCTGTTCCTATAAATGGTTGTGTTGTAAAAATTAATGGTCTTTTTTGATTCAAACCACCTTCATTATTTACATCAAATTTTTTAGATTTAGCCCAACCATACATACTTGACATTTCATCTATAATTTTTTTAGAGTGTTTACTTTTGTAATCAGTTTCATCTTCCCACCAAGTATCTAAATCTTTTGTTAAATCTAATTCAAACTGACCACCTTTATTAGCAACACCTCTACCACCTCTACTGCCTTCTCCAAAAGAAAGTTTTACTTCATTAACTTTCAATGCTTGTTTAAGTTCTTGTATTGTGGTTACACTTTGAAAAGCTCTAGTAATTTTTATAGTTTTCTTTTCAGCAGGCTTTCTGCTTAATGCAATAGGGTCAGGTCTATTAAATTTTTTATGTAAATATTCATAGACTCTAGCGTGTTCTTTTAGAAACACACCAGCCTTTTGTATATCTGCCTGTGATTTAGGTATAAAGTCGTATGCCATTAATCTCTCCTACTATATTTAGGAGCATTTGGCAACTAGTTTTTTGACATATAATTAAGACAAAGGAAAGGTGGTACACCACCGTTATTCTGCCAAATCTTATGTTCGTTTTGAAAATCTGCTAGTTTTCTTGCGTCTTCTTCAAAGAAATACTCCGATATCACCGACTTTGTAGGTTGTTCTATAACCTGCCATATCATTTTTCTACCACGTTTAACTAATTTTGTATCGTATGACAATTTAACTTGTTTCCCTCCGGGTCTTTTATCGCCTTTATGAAATCTAACCTTTTGTGTTTTCTTTTTTGGCATTATAATTTGAAGTCACTAAACTTATCGTAAGCGACCTCTTTTTGTTCTACTTCTTTTTGATTGCTGTCAACAATTGATTGTGCTGATTGGCCTACATCATATAGTCTCATTTTAGCCCTATCTACACCTACGATAAATGACCTGTTGACGCTTGGGTCATTGTATCTATTTTTAAGTTGTTTAATTTTCATCTGACCTAGAGCTTCTAACTCTTCAGTTGACATTAAAGCAAACATAAAATCTGCTGTTGCTGGTAAACCAAAAGATTCAGACGTGTCTTCTAATCCAATATCTGTTGCTGTATAACCAGTTCTTGTTGTTTGTGTTGCACTAAAGATTGGTACATTAAATTCTACTGCAAGACCTCTTAACTCTTCAGCGATTGCCTTAATATAAAAATAAGAACCAATATTACCACCTTTGAATCTACTTGAAGCACATATATTTAAATAATCAATAAAAAGTATATCAGGTTTAAATGATTTCTTTAAAGCCAGTTCATTGAACAATGCTTTAAAATGTCCTGCGTGAGCAGACGCTGTTGGATATTCTTTGATAATTAATTTACCATAGGTCTTATCTGAAATCTTTTTAAGTTTATCATCATATAAATCTTTAGGCATTACGTGTAGGTCATCCATAGAAACATCTAATAAGTTAGCGTCTATTCTTTCTGCAATTCTTTCCTCTGCCATTTCTAAAGTTATATACAATACATTATAACCTTGTGTCAAAAAGTTTGAAGCACAATGACACATAAACAAAGATTTACCAACACCGGTACCTGCTAATGCAATATTCAATGTCTTCGCTGGTATACCACCTTTGGTAATTCTATTCATATAATCTAAATCAAATTGATACCTTTTTTCTTTTGTATGATACCATTCATATCTATTTTGTGCGTCATCAATATAGTCGTGACCTACGTGGTTATCAAAAGAAACTGCCAATGCGTCTGATAAAATATTAGGTATTGCCTCTGGTGTTCTAGTCTTATCTTTCTTATCAAGAATTTTAATACCAGTTAATACTGCATTGTGAACGGCTCTATCTTTACACCACTTTTCAGTAGTATCTAATAACCATTGGTCATCTGATTCAACATCTTGTATAGTGTTTATGTAATCTTTTATCTGACTATGTTCAGTATCATTAATATCTTTTCTTGAAGCTATCTCAATTGCTATTGCGTCTTTAGTAGGTACATTATTGTACTTTGTAATAAAATTGAATACAGCAGTAAACATAACCTGTTCAATTCTATTTACAAAGTAATCTTCTTTTAGAAAAGGTAAAACTTTTCTAGCATATTCTTCTTTGTAAAACAGATTACTTAATATTGTATATTCTATTCTATCATTTGTCATAGTTGTTTTGTATCCGTTATATGTTGCTCTCTTATTGTACCCGCCATAGGTATTATATGATTCGCTTTTCTTTTAAACTCTCTATCAATATAACACGAAGTTGTTTCAGAGTCAACGTGGAGAGGTTTAAATCCGTGAAAGTGAATAGGTATTAAATCTGATTTGTCTAACAACTCTTTAGTATTCTTATGCCAATCGCTATTATCTAATATTATTATTCCACCTTTATTTAAATTTTCTAATGCTGGTTTTACACAATCATATCTCATAATACCATCAATAACAATAAGGTCAAACTTTATATCAAAATGAAATATTGAATTTACAAAGTCAACTGGTTCTTCTTTTAATATTACGTTTGGAGTTTTATCACTTTTAACTCTTTTAAACCATTCTGGATTATGTTCAACAGCATAATAATTTACATCCTTTTCAGACCAATAAACACTACTATATCCTGTACCATATTCAAATACATTTACACCTTTTAAATCAAGACTATTAATATATTCATAACAAGGATAAGTGTACATAGGCATAATATTATTAGAGCCATCTGTTGGTATATTTCTTTGTGAAGATTCAATAAAGCCATAATCTTTTCTTAACTTATTTGTCAAGAAACTAAAATGTAATTCTTCTATTGGTAAACTAACACCACCTATCTTTACTGATTTAGACATAATGTAAATAACTCCCTAGTATATACTTTGGTTGACTTACTGGTTTTTCTGCCGTATGTCTGTATGTCCACATTGGTGGAAACATTAATAGTCTACCTGCTTTTGGTTTTACTTTGATATTATACTCTGGAAAAGTAGTATGACCACCTTCATTGTCATTTAAATATAAAAAGAATACTAAAAATCTTTTAGCACTCTTGTAATCATAAACATCAACGTGTTCTTTAAATTCATCTTTATCATTTAGTTCATATTTTTTAAATCTAATTTCTTCATAAGCATACTTACTAGGCCATTGGTTATCTTGTATATTATTATCTTTCATATACTTATCAATATGTGGTGTGTAAACACCTTTCATCATCACCTGAACATAATCTTTCCAACGTGTATCTTGATTCATATTAATCTCTGTAAAATACCTTTGATTTTCTTTCTCAACTCTTATTTGATGAGAAGTAAGATTATCAAACTCTTTTATCAGATGGTCACAATGTTCTTTTTTTAAAACATTATCATAAACTGATACGTAATTATGTAATTGCTTTACCACTTTTTACTTGTTCCTCTAATAGTTCTAATAATATATCACCTATGTAATCAATAAATTCTTGGTTTTCATTTAGATTATATTCAGTAGGATTTAATGCAACCGTATAATCAAACTTCATAGGTAATTTACCCTCTTTCATTTCTGATTCGGGTGCAAAAGATACTTTACCATAGTGATAAATTGTGCCAATGAATTTACCCTCTGTAATTTTTATACAGGAGTATTCATCGCCTTCTCTATGAGCAAAGATATATCTTTTATTCTTCGTCTTGTCCGTAGGTGAATTTTTGTTTTGTGTACTCATCAATCTTTTCCAATATTTCTTTTGTATAATACTTTTCAGGCTCTGTATTGATAGACTTACCAAA
>NHEU02000038.1 GCA_002171495.2 Alphaproteobacteria bacterium TMED93 | reverse complement strand
TTTTACAATTGCTGATGATGTTGAAGTAAAAGGTGCTGAACTTAAAGACGGACTATTAAAAGTGTCTTTAATGAAGATAGTACCAGACCATAAAAAGGCTAGAACAATTACTATTAAGTAGTGGACCGACACCACACCAGATAGTAATTTGCAACAACCGTTTTATTTGGTTGCTCTGCTTAATTTAACGAGGAGGGAAGCTTGACTTCCCTCCTTTTTTACTATATACTCTTATAAATAATAATAAGGAATTTTATAATGTGGTCTAATGACGAAGTATCAGTAATAAACAAAATCAACAAACTACCCCAATTTTCAGACAATCAATTATATCTTGAGTCAAAAAGTTATTCCAGCTTTGACGCTCAAAATGATAATTTGTTATGTGAGATTAAAAAAAGAAATTTTGAAAGCTACCACAAATATGCAGTTGAAGGATTAATATTAGAGAAGAAAAAATACGAATCTCTAATGGAAAATTCTAAAGGCAGACAGGTATTGTATGTAAATTTATTTACAGATGATAAGGTAGTAATATGGAATTTAACACAACTAACTAACGAGGGTCACGATTTCTCTTGGTTTATGAAGAGAATGAACAAGGCAACCTTTAGGAGTGTTAATAATAAGGCAGAAAAAGAAGTGTCTTTATTGAAGATTGAATCCAGCATTGACAATAATGCAAAGATTTGATATATTAAATAATGCGGCTATCGTATAAAAGTATTACGGCGGGTTACCAACTCGCAGACGTAGGAGCGTTACCTACTAGCCGCTCCAATTAATTATGAGGAGAACTATATAATGCAACCTANCAAGTGATACANTTGCCNTACTAAAAAACTTTTCTGATATAAACCAGAATATTTTAGTAAAACCAGGCAATACTATTCAAACTATCTCCACTTTGAAAAACATATTAGCACAAGCTGATATTAAAGAGAAGTTTGAAAACGAGTTTGCTATCTATGACTTGCCAGAATTTTTGAGAGCCTATGACTTATTTGATAAGTCAGAGTTAAAATTTAACGGTGCTCAAAATATGACAATCAAAGACGCAAACGGAAGACAATCAATCAAATATTATTTTGCAGATAAATCGGTTGTAGTAGCACCTACAAAAACGATAACTATGCCAGATAAGTATGTAACCTTTACGCTTAAGAAAGAAAACTTTAATAAACTTATGCGTGGTGTTTCTACTTTAGGTTTACCTGATATTGCCGTAAAAGGTGATGGTAAAGAAATTAGCATAGTGGCTGTAGATAAGAAGACACCATCAAATGACTATTCAATAGTTGTCGGTGAATCTGATAAGAAGTTTACTGCTTACTTTAAAACAGAAAACTTTAAGATGATTCAAGATGATTATGATGTAGCAATTTCAAAACAAAAGATAAGCCATTTCATAAACAAAAGTAAACCAATTCAATATTGGGTTGCTATTGAACCTGACTCTGAATTTTAGAGGTAGGAATATATGAGTGATTTTCTATGGGTTGAAAAATACCGTCCTAAAAAAATACGTGATTGTATCTTATCTGAAGATACTAAAAAAACTTTTGCAGAGTTTGTAAAACAAAAAGAGATACCTAATTTACTACTATCTGGTACAGCAGGTACAGGTAAAACTACGGTTGCAAAAGCATTATGTGAAGAACTAGGTGCTGATTATATTCTAATCAATGGTTCAGACGAAGGTCGTCAAATTGATACGTTAAGACATAAGATTAAAAACTTTGCCTCTACCGTATCGTTAACTGAACATTCAGCACATAAAGTGGTTATCATAGATGAGGCTGACTATATGAATGCTGAGTCTGTACAACCTGCTTTAAGAAACTTCATAGAGACTTTTCATAGCAATTGTAGATTTATATTTACTTGCAATTACAAAAGTAAAATTTTACCAGCATTACATAGTCGTTGTACCGTTATTGATTTTGCAATCAAAAATGGTCAGAAAGTAAAGACGGCACAGGCACTACTTAAACGGCTAGGTAAAATTCTTGAAGATGAAGAGATAAAGTATGATAACAAGGTACTTGCCGAACTAATCCAAAAACACTATCCAGACTTTAGACGTACTATCAATGAACTTCAAAGATACTCCGTCAGAGGTGAGATTGATAGTGGCATATTGTTTAGTCTATCTGAAGCCAACACAAAAGAGTTGATTAAGATATTAAAAGAAAAAAGATTTAATGATATGCGGAAATGGGTAATAAATAATCTTGATAAAGAACCATCTTCTTTATTTTCAACAATATACAACTTATTGTACACGAATTTAGAGGGCAATTCTGTACCCCAAGCGGTGTTGATTATCGCCGGGTATCAATATAAGTCTGCCTTTGTAGCAGACCAGGAGATTAATATGGTCGCCTGTTTAACGGAAGTAATGGCAAATTGTAAGTTTAAATGATACTAGCATTAAGAAAAGTAATTGTAAAAATAAGAATGGCTTATGCAGATATAAGAGGTCACCACGGTAAAAGGTGGAACTATGAGCCAGGTGATTATTATATGGGCAGAGCGAATGTACGAACTAAAAGATTATCTAAAAGCGATTAACGAAACAAAAACTCCACTATTAGATAGTGACGATAAAACGTGGGAAAAGAAATTTCCACCGTTTGTAATCAATCGTTGTCTATCTATGTTCTATGATACCATAATGCACAGCAATGAAATGAACGGCTTGCATTTTCTACCAAANCGTATGCAATTTCACTATTTAATAAATAGTATNNGAAAGAAGAAGCGATTTGGTGGGAAGTGGCTNTCNCAAAAGAAAGTCAAAGACCTTGAAGTAATCAAAGAGTATTATGGNTATAGTAATNNAAAAGCAAAAGAAGCTCTNAACCTACTTTCAGATGACCAAATTGAAAATATAAAATTAGGCCTGAAANAAGGTGGGAGAAANAANAAATGAGTGAANATACTATNNNNTGGTCACNNGCAGCANATGCTTGANGTCACNATAAAACAACCAGATGACTTCTTAAAAGTCAGAGAAACNCTNACAAGAATNGGTGTNGCNAGNAGAAAAGACAAGACATTATTTCAATCTTGTCANATNTTACANAAACAAGGTAAATANTNTATTACACATTTTAAAGAACTATTTGCTTTAGATGGTAAAAAGTCCACATTGGTGGANAATGATATTCAAAGAAGAAANACAATNGCNTTATTATTNCAAGACTGGAATTTNATTGANNTTGTNGANAAATCTAAAGTAGAAAANAAAGCGCCNTTATCNCAAATTAAAGTCTTNCCATNTAAAGAAAAAAAAGANTGGACTTTAAACGCTAAATATAATATAGGTAAAAAACCTAACTGAANCGGNTANAGATGGCNACAATGCANGTNAGCAAGTTTAAAGANTANNTNACAGAANCNAAAGGCGATAAGNNATTTTTAAGGTTACTGATTATTACAGATGAACCTGAAGAGGCNAAGACTTTTCATACTGCNGATAGATTNCAGGAAGANTGTGATAANTTAGGTTATCCNCANTATCTATTNAAACTNNCNGGTGGTTATACNNCATNNGAANANGGNNTCCGTANATTTCATAACAAAGANGATAAAAAAGGTTTTGAAGTNGGCGCNATGACCGTTGCTNTTGTNCGTGGNNNTATTACACGTAAAGATAGTTGGTTAGATTTTGTNTCTATNCTTGAAAGAGCAAANGCAACNCTTGTAAATCCTAGAACTACAATTAATATNTGTGCTGACAAATATAGAACAGCATTAAGACTTGCAGANTATGGTNTAACACAACCNNAAACAAAANTAATTAANGACCCCGAAAAANCAAATNAGANAGGTTGAAGAANCAGNNATTNAGTTTCCTTTAATTATGAAAACNTTNNGAGGNNNNAAAGGTGTTGGTGTNTTATTTGTNGATAGTNCAAAAGGTTTAGATTCNATTGTACAACTTATACANAAACAAGATGAAGACGCAGATTTATTAATACAAGAATATATTAAAACAGANTATGATGTNAGAGTACATATATTAGGTGGTAAATTTTTAGCNGCTATGAAACGACCTGTAATTGAAGGAGATTTTAGGTCAAATGTTTCNCAAGGTTCTAAACCANAAAATATTAAATTAACAGAATTAGAAATAGAANAATGNTTANNNGCTTCNAANGCAGTNGGTGGTTATTGGACTGCTGTTGATTTTATACCTNGTAAGAATAGAGAAAAAGAACCACCTTATTTTCTTGAAGTAAACTCTTCNCCTGGTACAGAGGGTATTGAAGACGCTACTAAAATGAANATTGCAAAAGAAGTTATACAACATTTTGCCAATGGAGAAAACAGATATTCAGTACCAACAGAATGTGGTTTTAAGGAAATTTTAACCATAAAACCTTTTGGTGAATTAATTTCAAAATTTGATACGGGTAATTCTGGAATGCCAGTTATACACTCGGACAAATATAAAATAAATGGTAAAAAAATAACTTGGTCTTTATTAGGTAAAACTATTACAAGTGATATTATTCGTAAAGAAGAAATCAAAGTAGGTGGTTTAAGAGATTATGATGAAGACAGATATGTAGTAAAATTAGATGTAGAATTTGCTGGTGGTTTCTATAAAGATGTAGAATTTACCATAGATGATAGAGAGGATAGAACTCCTATCTTACTGGACCGTGCATTTATGAAGAGATTAAACGTTATGGTCAATCCACAAAGAAAATACGTTATAACAACCAAATACAGCATTGACTAATTGAAGTCTTTGTGATAGGATTATAGAATGAAAAATATAAAAATATTGCGATTAATTACCGGTGAAGATATAATTGGCAATATCATTGATGAAACAGGTGAGAATATACAAATACTAAAACCATTTGCAATTTTACCTATGCAGGCTACTCCAGGAAAACCTGTTCAATTAGTATTAACACCTTGGCAACCTTATACGGAAGATAAAGAGATTAGGTTGAACAAGAGTAAAGTTATTACTATGACTAATCCAAAAAGTGATATTGTTAAATCTTACGAATCTCATACAAGTGAGATTATTAGTGCCTCACCAGGATTAATTACAGAAACAAAACTGCCTAAACTATAATATGATATCTGTTTACTTTATCAGAAATGGTAAAGAACGGATTAAAGTTGATGTAGAACCGGGCTTTACTTTGATGGAAGCTGCCAAAAAGGCAGACATACCAGAAATACCTGCTGATTGTGGTGGGTGTTGTGCTTGTGGTACTTGTCACGTTCACGTAAAGACACTTGACAAAATTGAACCGGCAGATTATAATAGTCTTGAAACAGAGCTATTAGAAGTTGAAGATGATTACGATAGGATGACAAGTAGGTTATCTTGTCAAATACAATTGAATGATAAACATAATGGACTTGAAGTGGAATTGAGAGATAATGAACTTTTATAAAAATGTAATTGAACACAAAGGCAAACTTCTTATTCGTGGTGTATTAAACGGAAAAGATTATAAAGATAAAATAGATTTTGGTCCTACTCTCTACGCTTTATCACAACAAGAAACTAAAATAAAAAATCTACAAGGTCAGTTTTTAAAGCCTATTACCTTTAATGATATTAGGTCTGCTAGACAATTTAGAAAAGACTACGGTGCTCAATCGCCGTTGTTTGGTTTAGAACGTTATCATTATCAATACATTGGTAAAAATTATCCAGACGCCATACAATGGTCAAAAGAACATATTAAAATATTCACATTAGATATAGAAACAACCTGTGAAAATGGTTTTCCAGATGTAGAAAATCCTATTGAAGAGTTGTTGTGTATCACGGTAAAAAATCAATCTAATAAACAGATACTAACTTGGGGTGTTGGCGACTTTCATACAGAAAGAACAGACATTACCTATATCAGATGTAGAGACGAAAAACAATTGATGTTTGAGTTTATGAAATTCTGGTTAAAAAATTATCCTGATATTATTACAGGTTGGAATACAAAATTCTTTGACTTGCCGTATTTAATGAATAGAATTAAATTGATTGCAGGTGATAAAGTTGCAAACAGAATGTCGCCTTGGAACTTAATCAATCGTGAAGAGATTGTTGTAAGAGGCAGACCACAAACCGTCTATCAACTATTTGGTATTGTAATGTTAGACTATCTTGATTTGTACAAATGGTTTATACCAACAAGACAAGAGAGTTATAGATTAGATTTTATTGGCGAATTAGAACTTGGTCAGAATAAGAATGAAAATCCTTATGAAACATTTAAAGACTTCTATACAAAAGATTTTCAAAAGTTTGTAGATTATAATATTCAAGACGTAGAAATTGTTGACGCATTAGAAGATAAGTTAGGTCTTATTGATTTATCATTGACCGTTGCATATGAATCTAAAGTCAACTATGATGATATCTTTTCGCAAGTAAGAGTTTGGGATACCTTAATTGCAAACCACTTGATGAAAAAGAACATAGCTGTACCACCTAGAGAAGAACACTCTAAAGAAACAAAATACGAAGGCGCTTATGTAAAAGAACCTCAACTAGGCGGCCATAATTGGATTGTGTCGTTTGATATTAATTCACTATATCCACATATTATTATACAATATAATATTTCACCGGAGAAAATTATCGGCTCGTCTAGTAAAGGTGTATCTGTAAATAAAATGTTATCAAATACACCATTAGATTTCTTAAAAACTGAAGGTGCTTGTTTAACACCAAATGGTGCAATGTTTAAAAATGATAGTCAAGGTTTTTTACCTGAAATGATGGAAACAATGTACAATGAACGTGTTATCTACAAGAACAGAATGTTAAAGGCTAAAAAAGAATATCAAAAAACAAAAGACCCTAAACTTGTAAAAGAAATTTCACGTTGTCATAATATACAATGGGCAAGAAAGATTGCCTTAAACTCAGCTTATGGTGCAGTTGGTAACCAATACTTTAGATACTATGATGTAAGACAGGCAAGTGGTATTACCACGGCAGGTCAGTTTATTATTCGTTTCATTGAAGAAAAAATGAATACATATCTAAATCAAATATTACAAACTAAAGATAAGGTTGATTATATTGTGGCGTCTGATACAGATTCAATCTATGTATGTTTAGATAAACTGGTAGAGAAGACTTGTAAAGATAAAACAAACGACCAGATTACAGACTTCATTGGTAAAGTTTGTGATAATAAATTAGAACCTTATATTGAAAAGTGTTTTGCAGAATTAGCCGACTATTCAAATGCTTTTAAAAATGCAATGGTAATGAAACGAGAAGTTATTGCCAATAAAGGTATATGGGTTGCAAAGAAAAGATATATGTTAAATGTTATTGATGAAGAAAACATTAGACTTGCTAACCCTAAACTTAAACTTATGGGTATTGAGGCAGTTAAATCATCAACACCACAGGTTTGTAGAGGTAAAATTAAAGAAGCAATTAAAATCATTATGGGTAAAAGTGAAGGCGAACTACACGATTTTGTTGCAGATTTTAAAAAAGAATTTAAAGAATTGCCACCAGAGGCAATTGCTTTTCCTAGAAGTTGTAATAACTTGAGGAAGTACCGTGATAATAATAGTATTTTTATCAAAGGTACTCCAATTCACGTCAAAGGTGCGTTGATATATAACCACCAAATAAAAGAGTTTGGTTTACAAAATAAGTTTCCTTACATACAAGAAGGCGACAAGATTAAGTTTATTAAACTAATAGAGGCAAATCCTTTTAAGTTTGATGTTATAAGTTATATAACTAGTTTACCTACGGAGTTTAAATTAAAACAATACGTAGATTATGAAACACAATTTGAGAAGACCTTTTTAGACCCTATGAGATTTATTCTCCAGGCTATAGGTTGGGAACACGAACCAAAGGCAACATTGGAGGCATTTTTTGGATGAAAAAATTTAAAGATAATATAGACGACTTTTTTAAATGGGTCAAAGGTACAGAATTAGTTGAACTAGATGATATTGATGTATCGGAGGATCCTGTAAGACCTGAACTAACGTTAGGTTTTAGAATTACTAACGGCAGAAAAATATTTGGTCTAAAATATAATGAAGAGATAGAGGCAATAGTTTGTGTAGCGTTATGTCCTGAAGTACCTTTTACGGTTAGAGAAATGGATTATATGTCACAAGCAGCCAATCAAGAAAACCAAAGAGGTGAAATTGTCGTTGCATATACCGTATGGTCAAGAAAAAGAGGAGCAGGCAAAGAGATAATTAATAAGTTGGGTGAATGGGCAAAACAAAATCATTTTCAAAGAGTGGTAACCTTATCACCATTAACACCAATGGCCACACATTTTCATATTAAGAATGGTGCTAAACAAATTAACATAAGTGAAGAGACACAAAATTTTGAATACGACATTTCCAAATAAAAAGTATGGTGTGATATATGCAGACCCACCTTGGTATTTTAAATCAAGGTCAAAAAAAGGTGAGGGTAGAAATCCTAATCAACACTATAATTGTATGGAGTTATTAGATATTTGTAATCTACCTGTAAAGGATATATCTGCTGACAATTCAGTTTTATTAATGTGGGTTATTGACCCTATGTTAGACCTTGCATTTGATGTAATAGAAGCCTGGGGTTTTCAATACAAGACCGTAGGTTTTACTTGGGCGAAAACAAATAAAACTAATATGGGTATGTTTACCGGATTAGGTTATTGGACTAGAGGCAATCCAGAAATGTGTTTACTTGCAACAAAAGGTAAACCAAAAAGAATTCATAAAGATGTAAAACAATTAATAGTTTCACAAAGAGAAGAACATTCAAAGAAACCATTAATGCATAAAGAAATAGAAAGACTTGTAGAAGGACCATATATAGAATTATTTGCTAGAAAAAAACCTTACGACAATTGGGATTATTGGGGAAATGAAATATGAACGTACAATTAATTGATAAAATGGGTAGTGATTTATCAGTAGTTAACGCTGCTAGGGTATCATTCGCCAAAAGAAAAGAATTACTAGATGAAAAAGATGAGAAACTAATTAAGTATTTGGCCGAACACGACCATTGGTCTCCTTTTGGCCATACTAGTTTACAATTCTTAATCAAAGCACCTATATTTGTTGCAAGACAATTGGTAAAACATCAAGTTGGTTTAGTTTGGAATGAAGTCAGTAGAAGATATGTAGATGATAAACCTGAATTTTATATACCTTTTATGTGGCGTAAAAGAGCAGAGAATAAAAAACAAGGTTCTAGTAATGAAGAAGTTGAATATGATATTACAGACTTTGTTAGTAAGTCAAAAGAATTATATAATGATATGTTAGAATCAGAAATAGCACCAGAAATGGCTAGAATGATTTTACCTCAAAATATGATGACAGAGTGGTATTGGTCTGGTAGTTTAATGGCATTTGCAAGAGTGGTAAATTTGCGAATCAAAGAAGACACACAGGAAGAAACCAGAGTAATAGCCACACATATAGATAAACATTTAAAAGACCATTTTCCGATTAGTGCAAAACATTTATTAAAATGATTGAATTTTTTTTACTTGCCTTATATATCGGAGTGTGTTATAGTATACCAATATTAATGTTAATAGTGATGAATAATGAAGACCCTAACTAAAGAACAAGCTTTAAAATGTGCTAAAGTATTTAATGATTACTTTGGTCAATTTAATCGTATAGATGAATATATGCGTGACCAAAAAATGGCACAAATAGAAACCATTGCTCAACCACTTCCTGGTATGGGTTTTGATTCAGATATGTTTGATGACTTTACAATGTCACCAGAGGTTATGGATTTAGAAGTAGTTGAGTTAGATAACAACACTTGGGATAATTGTATTAATATGATATCAAGTCATAGTAATATGGTAAGTATTCCAGGAAAGGCATTGAAACTTGCAGTTAAAGAAAAAAATACAAACAAGTATGTTGGCTTTATGCGATTTGGTAGTCCAGTTATTAATTGCAAGCCTAGGAATACTTTACTTGGCAATGTACCCGATTTATCAGTATTTAATAAAACAGCCATTATGGGTTTTGTTATTGTACCTTGTCAGCCTTTTGGTTATAATTATCTAGGTGGTAAACTATTGGCTGGTTTATGTTGTTCTCACGAAGTAAGAGAAAAACTAAACAAGAAATATGGTATGAACTTGGTAATGTTTGAGACCACAAGTTTATATGGTAATACAAAAGGTGCCTCAATGTATGACGGTATGAAACCTATGTTAAGATATAAAGGTAATACAATGTCAGATTTTATTCCTATGTTGCACGGCAAACCATATCTTGACCTAGTAGAATATGTTGAAGATATAATTGGTAAAGGTCAGTTAGTAAAAGAAGGCGCTTCAAGTAGAAAACTTAAAATGACCACAGGTATTATTGGTCTAGTAAAAAAAGCCCTAGACGGAGACGATTTAGATAACTTTAAACTTACGATTGCAAATGCTAAAAATCTTACCGAACAAAAAAGATATTATGTATCAAACTATGGTATAGAGAACTATATAGATATTGTAAATGGTAAAACAAATGAGATTGTTAAAGCACAAAACTATGATAGATATTTTGACAATGAAATTATAGAATGGTGGCGTAAACTTGCTACTAAACGTTTCTATAAACTACAAGAAGAGAAGCGTTTACGAAGTGAATTAGAGGTATGGACTAAAGATAGTCAGATTGACATTATCAGATGAGGCTTGACAATTACAAACAAATAATGTATATTAGGAGAAATAATGAGTGATTTTTTAAAAGATATTATAAAAGAAACCGGTAATGAGT
>NHEU02000070.1 GCA_002171495.2 Alphaproteobacteria bacterium TMED93 | reverse complement strand
CGTAAAGACATCTGCTGAAGGGTATGTCGCCCCTGCAATAATAGCATTTTTAAACTTAATGGTGCTTGTTACTGGTTGGGACTTACTGTTTAAAATATGACCTCCTCATTATTTAATTTTAATCATCTGATTTAACTAGATTTTATAGAATAATAATTATTCAGTCTACATTTTAGTCCACAAGTATTTTATAAATTAAATTAATTATTATTTTTTAATTTATTAGATGTGTCTTCGTCTTCAGATTGATATATATAAGTATTTAATGGTTTAAACCTAATGGCTAAACAAGCTAATGCTATAATAAATATAGCACCAGCTTCATAAAGAAGTATAATTGGGTCCATACCTTTTCCTTGAAGTATTATTAACCTAGCAATAGCTGTCATAGCTATAAATAATGGCAAAGTAATTGGAATTTTATTACTAACATAAAATATTCCTATCATTCCTAGAACCTCTGTGTATATGAATAGTAACAATAAGTCAGCAAGTTGTACTTTACCATTGATATATATAGAATATATTTCTTGTAAAACTGCAACTACAGTTAAAAAAGCTATTATTCCAAGTAAAATCTTTTCAATGTTTTTTATAATATGAGCGGGTTTAAATTTAGGTTCTTTCATAACTATTACTCCACCTTGATTTGTAATAAATAAAGACTTTATACATAATGAATATACTATCTTCTAAAGAAAAATTAAAATTAATTACATAGATGTTTAGAAAAAATAATAAAATTATATTTGGTATTTTTTATATGTTGGCAGCCTCTGCATTTATTGGTGGAACTGCAGTTGTTGCTAAAATATTAGGAAAAGATTATTTTGGAGAACCATTGAGTCCATTTCAAATAAGCCAATCAAGGTTCTTTTATGGATTTGTTTTTGTATTAATATTCACTTTCTTTAATAAAATTAAAATTGAGTCACCAAATCCTAAACTACATCTCGCAAGAACATCGTTGGGATGGATAGGTGCAACAATCTTATTTGGCTCGTCCAGTCTTATTCCAGTGAATGATGCAGTTGCTCTTAACTTTTCAAACCCAATCTTTGCAATGATGTTTTCAATAATATTATTAAAAGAAAAATATTTTCCATATAGATGGATTGCAATGATAATTACATTTTCAGGAGCTTTAATTTTAATTAGACCTGATTTTTCTAATCTATATGTTGAACCAGTAGCATTAGTTTCAATTTTTGGAGCAATTTGTTTGGGCTTAGAAGCAATTTTTATTAAACTTTTAACTAAATACGAAAAGAATACACAAATATTATTAATAAATAATTGCATTGGACTAATTTTATCGTCATTAGTAGTTATTTTTTTTTGGCAAACGCCAACTTTTTTACAATTACTATTTTGCATTCTTATTGGATTTCTTATGATATGTGCACAAATCTGTTTTTTGATTGCTCTTAGGAGTAATACGTTGAACTTTGTTATACCTTTTTTTTACAGTACTCTAATTTTTGTTTTATTTTATGACTATTTAATTTTTAGAGAGTTACCTGATTTTTTAAGTCTTTCAGGCTCATTATTAATTATGATTGGAGGAATATATTTGTTTTTAAAAGAAACTAATAAGGATTTTTAATGACATCAAATATAAAATTTTTAATTTATTCGTGCTCTCCACCCTTATCATTAGGGTCTAATTCTATTCTTTTTCCATCAACGTATATTGCTCGACTTCTACTAGGTGTGTAGTAACTGCCAAAAAATTTGGGTTTCCTTCTTGCAGTTTCAAAAGTTATTACAGTAACTGCAACCGCACTCAATAAAATCAGATGTGCAATTATTGTTATCCCAAAAATCCACATGCTTGTAAAATACATTGAAAATACAATGCACCACATCCAAGCTAAGACCTGCATTATCATATGTCTTACATTAGTGTCTGGGATATTCTTAAGAGGATTTTTGTTATGATTCATAACAATATTCCAAGTATCATATATAATTTTTTGCATATTTAAATATTATAAATATTTATTTTATTGAATCAATCATTACTAATATGCAAATATAGAAAAAGGCAAACACAAATACTGGTATTGCATTTGATATTTGTTTATTACTTTTTGGCTCTGATTTTTTCCAATCTGCTGGCATAAGGTCTCTATCCCATGCCTCACGTCTTGTATCTTTTTTACGTTGATCAACGTGTATGTTTCTTGGGTCTACTTTATAATCTTCTTTCATTTTATAAAATCTTTATCATTAATTTTTTGCATGAACTACTATATTTCCTAAATCAGTTAGTGTAGATAACATCCCCAATATTTTATTCTAACAGTCTGTTTTTTCAAGCACTTATTTATATTGTATCTGATATTTACATGGTAGGTACAAAGTTTTTTCTAAAAAAGGAACTTATTTAACATAAAAATTATTTAAATCTAAATCTTTAGAAAAATGCATTTCGTTTATTGGACCTCTAGAAATTTCTACTCTTGCTCCAGTTTCTCTTAATTTCTTTAAAACTCCTTCGCCAAACAATTTCCAAGATTTTTCTTCAGAAGTTTTATCTGGCCAAATAGTCATTGAATACCTCTGGGTATCTGATATATCTACAGATAACCTAAAAAGCATGCCTGCAGCAAATCCTTTTGTTTTACCTAATTCAACTAAAAGACTTGATGCAGCGTCTTTTGAAAAATCGTTCATAAATGTTAATTTTACAATTCTTGCGTACATTATTTAATGTAACTCCAAATTTTCTTAAAAGTCTATTTAAGTTTATATAAGAATATAATTTAAATTAGTAAGGATTCTAATGGCGAGAACCTCCTCGTTATTCCATTTTAATCATCTGATTTCATTAGATTTTATAGAACTATAATTGTTCAGTCTACAATTTAGTCTACAAATTGTTTATTTAAATTTATCAAGTTCTTTAACCAAATCTGGCATTGAGATTAATTCATCTTGATCATCTCCTGATGAGTGAACAACTACCCATATGCATTCTTTATCACTCTGATTAAAAGGAGCGTGAGGTACGTTCTCAGGAATAAATATTTGTTCCCCTTTTTTTACCAAAGTTTGCTTTTCTAATTTTTCACCATGAAATAATGTGCACTCTCCTTCAAGCATATACGCAATAGTTTCGATTTCTTTATGAATATGTGGTATAGAATGAACACCTGGTGGCATTGGAAGAATATTCATACACACTTGTTCTGAGCCAGCAGTGTTTCTTGAAACACCAGCATTATATGAAACACCTTGTGCACCAATATATGTCTTACCTGGTTTAATAAGCTTTACGCTTTTATTGAACATATTATTTAGCTTTCGTAATTATTCATTATTCATTTTGGTAAGAGTATAAATTTTATGTTCTAGCCCGAGTTTTGGTGCAATTTCTGGAATTCTTTCTGACATTACTTTTTCCATTTTTTCAGGATCAGTAATGGTTGCTTTAATCATAGCTGTATTTTCGTCAACTTTTCCAACCAAATCATCTTTCATAAACTGTTTTCTTAATTCTAAATCACCATCATAAACTGACTTCCACTCGTTATAAGAACAAGTAAATTTTGCTATAAAAAATATTTCCATAATGTATTTTCTCTTAAATAAAAATTAAATGTTATTTTTTATAAATCTGCAAATCTTTCATTTAAAAATAGTAATGAATGCTACATTTATTAGCATTATGAATTAACTTGATAATAATTTGATTGTTGAAAACTAATATTCGACTAAATTTCCAGTCATAGGAATTGAATGTCTATCTTCTTCGTTATATTCTAACAGAAGATGTCTTTGAGTATCTAACCAATTAACACCTCTGGTGGAGCTTTCAGACAGCTCACTTTGTGTTCTTAGAACTATAGCGACCACTTCATCCGACGTAGTCATTAAATAATGAGTAGGCGGTGTTGACAATGCCCTATCTTTCGAACGCTCTTTTACATTTGTTAAAAATTCGTCAAAACAAGCGTAGGTAGCAATTGTATTTCGCCATTGTTGTTCGCTTTTAGGATTAGTCCATTCATCTTTCTTTTTTTTTGAGATATAGATATCAGCAATATCGGAGAATTTCTTATTTTGTGTTGCC
Organism: Alphaproteobacteria bacterium TMED93; assembly: GCA_002171495.2. Taxonomy (GTDB): domain Bacteria; phylum Pseudomonadota; class Alphaproteobacteria; order TMED109; family TMED109; genus JAYYAX01. Next base: position 5,838 of record NHEU02000070.1, on the reverse strand, counting down.
TAAGTATCTGGGCTCTATTCTTTTCATCTATAGGGTCAATCTTTTTACTCAGTAATTGCTTGTTGCTTAGTGCTTGTTGTCTTGCGTCAAAAAGCGATATATCTGGGAAGCTTCCTAAGCCCATTTCTCTAGATTTTTTGTTAATTGTATAGCGAAAACTCCATTTGCCTCTTCCAGAGCTATAAATTGAAAGATAGAGCCCATTTACATCATGATATTTACCTATTGGTAAAACAAATAATTGCTTTGCATTAAATCTTTTCATGTCATCTCCAGTCTACAACTCAGTCTACAAGTTGGGTTGATTAAAGATGATTTATAATGAAATAGCTTAATGAGGCTCCGTCAATCAAAACCAAGCATAGCTTAGAGTTATGACACAGTATGACTTAACATAGTTATCTAATTGGCGGAGAGGAAGTCCTCCTTACTATTATCTATTAATCTATAATAAAACATACTTTTTTGGCTGATTTATTCGACTTTTTGATATAAAATACTTTATCAGACTTATAAAGATTTCTTTTAATCTGCTAATTTATTGTGGGTAGAGTTGTGGGTAAGTGTAATTAATTATGGTATTTTTGAAGTCAGCAAGAAGCGTAGAAGCTATTACAAAACCAGGTTATCATCGTTGCGACCGTGGATTATATTTACAAGTATCTATTAATGGAACTAAGTCCTGGATATTTCGATATAAATCACCAGTTACTCACAAACAACGCGAAATGGGCTTAGGTTCACTTAACATTGTATCTCTTGCGAAAGCTCTTGAGATAGCTTCTGAATGTCATTTGCAATTACTAAAAGCCATTGACCCAATTGAAGAACGTAAAAGAATTAAACAAACTGTACTTTTAAAGCAAGCAAAGGCAATGACTTTTGAAGAGGTAGCTGAACGTTGTATTGATAGTAAAAAACCAGAATGGAAAAATGTTAAACATATTCAACAATGGTCAAACTCATTGAAAGCTTACGCTTATCCAGTTTTTGGAAAATTATCTATTTCTGATTTAACTACTGATTTAGTACTTAAATCACTCGAACCTATTTGGATAACTAAAACTGAAACTGCAACCCGCGTTAGGCAGCGTATTGAGACTGTCTGGGATTGGGCTAAGGCAAGAGGTTATGTTGAAGGTGAAAATCCAGCACGCCTTCGTGGCCATTTAGATAAGCTTCTAGCGAACCCCGCTAAAGTAAAGCAAGTTAAACATCATGCAGCTGTCCCATATAAAGAAATTTCTTTAGTAATAAGAAAATTGAGAGAATTTTATGGTGTTTCTTCTCTTGCATTAGAATTCATGATTTTAACAGCCACTCGAACTGGAGAGGTTCGTGGAGCTAAATGGAAAGAAATAGACTTAGATAATAAAGTTTGGATTATACCAGCAGATAGAATGAAAACTCAAAAAGAACATAGAGTCCCACTATGTTTAAGAGCAATGGATATTCTTAATAGCTTTAAGTCTAATCGTGATCCAGGAGATTTTATTTTTATTGGTGGCAAAATAGGTAAGGGCTTAAGTGATGGTGCTATGCTTGTTCTTCTAAAAAAAATGAATATAGGTCCATACACTCCCCATGGCTTTAGAAGTTCATTCAGAGATTGGGCAGCAGAAGAGGCTTATCAATATTCAAATGAAACAGTTGAATTAGCTCTTTCTCATACAATCAAAAATAAAGCAGAGGCTGCTTATCGAAGAGGAGATCAATTAGAAAGAAGAAGAGAACTTATGAATGAATGGAATAAATATATTGAAAAATCATTATCAAAAACTCACGCTAATAAATAAAAAAACCGGTAAAGTTGCTTCTTCTCATCATTGGTTTCTAGCTTTAGCAGCAAATGCATATCAACAAAAACATACCAGAGGCATCTCAAGCTTATTACCTTTGTCTAGAGCAAAGAAAATTCTTAAACATAATATTTTAGCTGCTAAAGAGAAAAGACCAGGACAAGATGAGACGAGCAGATATTTAGCAAGACAAGAAGCTAAATTAATATTACCTCAATTAGAGATACTTTTTAGATATAATTTAAAAAGTCATCAAAAGTTTTTAAAAAAGAATTTTTGTTTATGGATAAAAAAAGAAATTAATAAACCATGCACTGTAGTACATAAATTTGCTCAGGATAATAACATGCTTTCAATTGTGGAAGGCCATCATAGCCTTAGATGGTGGATGGATCAGTTAAAAAAAAATGCAGAGTTAAGCACTTTCAAAAAATAACACCTTACTGTCGATCATAAATCAACTTTATAGGAGTTATTAAGATATGCAAAAAAGCAGAAATATAAGAACATTACGCATGAGGGATCTTCCTTCAAAGGTAGGTTATCAACCCTCAACAATATACGGTCTGATTGCTCAAGGAAAATTTCCTAAACCGTTCAAACTTACACCAGGTGGACGCGCTGCTGGATGGCTCGAGACTGATATTGATAACTGGATTACTAGTGCTTTAGGAGATCAGTCATGAGTAAAGATGATGACAAGATACCTGGTAAAATAGATTTTTCTAAATTTCGTGTGTCTATCAGTAGTTCAGACTTACCAATTGCAGAAAAAGTTTTATTGTATGTACCAGCAAGAAAACCCACTAAACAGACATTCGTAAGAGTTCATCCTGAAAAACAGTATCATTACGATGCTGCTTTATTAAAGTTAGAAAGTGAAGAAAAACCTTATTTAGTTTCACAAAGTGTAGTTAATGTAATAGCTCAAGATGTTAAGATTGTGGTTTTACATCTTTCTATTGATAGGCAAGGTAATATTTTTTTATGGCCTGTTCCTCCTATACCAAAAGAGGGCAATGAAAATACGTGGAATCAGAGTCAACGTCAAATTGCTGAAATGGCTAAAACACAATGGGTTCGTCTTTCCTCTAATACTTCAATAGGATGTTACGAGGGGTATCCCGCTAAAGGTGAAATTCCAGATCCAACTTGGCCTTCCTTATCTCTTGATGAAATACTCAATATAGCTTTTGGTTCTTCTCATATTATAGATACCTTGGATCATCCTGCTCTTCTTAAACTTTGGGGGGCAGACTAATGTATAGACAAGCTGAAGATTTTCCATTTCAAAATATATATGTAATTGATTTTGAATTTTTTGGAAATGATGGGGAAATCCCAAAAGTTGTCTGCATGGTTATACAAAATATCAAAACAAAGGAAATTTGTAGTGTATGGCATGATGAACTTCTCAAAATGAAAATTCCTCCTTTTATTATGGGGGAGAATACTCTTCTTATTACATACTTTGCTTCAGCAGAGATACAAAGCATGTTAGCATTAGATTGGTCAACTGATGTGTCTATTATTGATCTATTTGTAGAGTTCAGGTGCGAGACAAATGGTAATCCAAATATATCCCGAAAAGGGTTAGTAAATGCGCTTAGTTATTATGAGCTCAATCATTTAATCCCCGAAGAAAAAGAAGAGATCCGTTCTCTTATTCTCTCTGGAGGCCCATGGACCAAGAACCAACGTCAAGATATACTTCAGTACTGTGAACAGGATGTTGTTGCTCTTAGTCCTTTGTTTAATGCAATGCTTAAGCAAAATTCCTGGTCTGAACTTCGTTTAAATCAGGCTTTGCTTCGAGGCCGTTACATAAAGGCAGTTGGATCCATGCAACATAGAGGTATCCCTGTTGATTTAGAAGTGCTACAAAATTTAGACAATCACTGGGAACAAATAAAAATAGATCTCATAGAAACTATTAATAAAGATTTTGGAGTATATTCAGAAGGGGTATTTAAAGAAGTTTTATTTGAAGCTTATTTAGCTCAACAAAATATTGCATGGCCNCGATTAGATAGTGGACGATTAATGCTAGATAAGGATACGTTTGGCTCAATGAGCAAACGTTATCCCAAAGTACAACCTCTACATGAGCTTCGAAAAACATTAAGTGAATTTAAATTGAATAAACTGGCAGTTGGCAAGGATGGACGAAATAGAACATTATTATCTCCTTTTGCTGCTAAAACTGGTCGCAATCAACCTAGTACGGCNAAATTTATTTTTGGACCTGCAAAATGGGTTCGAGGACTAATCAAACCTGAGATAGGAATGTCTCTTGCGTATTGTGATTGGTCATCTCAGGAAATTGCTATTGCAGCCGCCTTGTCTGGAGATGAGCTTTTATGGAAGGCATATGAAAGTGGAGACCCTTATATTGCGTTTGCCATCCAAGCGGGACTAGCTCCATCAGACGCTACAAAAGAAACTTATAAAGATATTCGAAACAGATGTAAATCAGTTGTTCTTGGAACCAATTATGGAATGAGCGCTTANGGTGTAGCTCAAGCTGCAAAAATCCACGTATTAGAAGCAAAATCTTTACTTCAAAAACATCACGAAACTTATAAAAAATTCTGGTCTTGGGCTGATAATAATAAAAATATTGGACTATTAGGACTTAAGCTTGAAACATGTTTTGGTTGGCCAATTCAAGTTGANTCTGGGCATGTAAAAGCAAATACATTTCTCAACTGGCCTATGCAAGCTCATGGTGCTGAAATGATGAGAATTGCANGTGTTCTTGCNGTAGANCGAGGACTNAANCTNTGNGCCCCTATACATGATGCTTTATTNATTGAATCATCAAANGATCAAATTGATNCAGATGTTACNAAATTGAAAGAATGTATGTCTGAAGCTAGTGAAGGGGTTCTTGGTANTGGTAAAATATGCCGNGTTGATGCTGAAATTGTTAAATATCCTGATCGTTATATGGATGAACAAGGCCAAGAAATGTGGGATAAAATCATGATGCTATTGGCAAAAAGGCAAGGTCAACTGACGCGTTATCCACGTAACACTGATGCTTTTTCCACGTAACCGTATCTTTATCCTTATTATTCTCCTTAATAAAAAATATGAGATAGTAAAATGAGCAACCAGAGAGATATCCAAAGAGCAAAACGTGATAAGTTATTTCTGAGAGGTCCTATTTATTTTGGGTGGATTAGGCAAAACATTGCAGACCCAACGGCACGTCTTCTATTAGTCGCACGTGGGTATATGAATATGTCTAAACCAATAAAGACCTACTTAGAACTTACCATAAAAGAATGGGATAGTGCTGGGATAAATGACAGAAGTAAGAGGACAAGAGTTCTTAAAAATATTGATAAGTATGTCAAGGATTATTGGGTTGAAAGACGTCCTGGACGAACTGTAGTTCTTCATCATGAATCAAAATCAAATGAAATGAAATAAAACCATTATGAATTCCAGATAAAAAAGTTTAGTAACAATGGTCAACTTAGCTTAGCTTCAGTTTTTGAAATTTTATTTTAAGAGATCATCCCAATCTTTACGCCAATTCTTTTTTAAATATCCATTGTCAATGAACCATGTTTCAAGTTCTTTTAATTCGCGTCGGATTATTCGTCCTTGCTCTGCTCTGGCTTTAGCTTTTTCTCTTTCTAATTTTGTAAAGCGTCCATGAATAGTTTTTGAATCTGCTAATCTTTTTAAACCATCCTTGGTCCTGGGACCTGTGCTTGCACCTCCATGAAGTCTGCACCGACCTACTGGTAATTTAGCTGGACGTTGACAAGGTGTGCCTTTTCTAGTTTTTGCTACACACGTTTTGCCTGGCCAGTTAGGGCCAAAACGCCAGGGTATGCCTTTTAAAAGGTTGTTTTTTGTTATCTTTTGATTTTCACCGAACATGGGTTTTATTATAACAAAAATAATGTAACCTTAAAAGATACGGTAAACTTAGTTTAATATACTTACATTACTTAAAAAAAAGCACACCTAAACAGGTGTGCTTAAAATAGTCAATAAGATTAAGTTTATCTTTTTAGATAAG
>NHEU02000035.1 GCA_002171495.2 Alphaproteobacteria bacterium TMED93 | reverse complement strand
GATAGCTATATTCAAGTTATTACAAATATGGTAATTGAGTTGAATAAGATTAGAGATGATTTATTCTTTCATATGATATTGCCTTGTTATATGGAATGTTTAGATTTTCCTAATGTAAAACAACTTTACATGAAATTTCCTTCATACCCGCCGACAATGAGATCTCATTTTAATGTCTTCGAATTTAAACAACTTGTAGGACATGATAATGATTTTGATTTAGTTTTTTCGCATCTCCCAGAACATACATCTGATATAAAAAATGTAATTAGTAATATTACACATCACAGTCCAGCTTATTTTGGATACTGTCATTGGTTTGACTTACATGATGTTGTTGCATGGTCACATCCAAGTTTCAATAAAAATATTCTTGGTATTTTAGAAATGGATCGATGCTATGTCAATACCGAATCGCAAAAAAGAATGGTCATAGAACAGTCAAAAGAAATTTATAATCAAGATACTATTGATAAATTAGATAAAATTCTAACACCACAACATCTGGGCGTTAGGAAAAATGATATAGATAAAACTATTGCCCCTCAAGAAAACATTATTGTATTTAATCATAGACCAGAAACTTACAAAAATTATAAAAATTTCGTAGAGATAGTAACAGAACTACGAAAAACTAGAAAAGATTTCAAAGTATGGGTTCCTCTATTAGATCAGAAACCCAAAGAAGATTGGATCATTACGGATAAGTTTGATAAGAAAGGCTACTATGAAAAACTCAAACGGTGTTGTGTGGGATTTTCGCCAAAACAAAAATACGGCGGATGGAGTGTTTCTACTACAGATGGACTAATGAATGGATGTCCTTTTATTATGTATGATGCTGATTACTATCGCGAGTTAAATCCTACAGCAGATTTTTTTACAACAAAAAAAGAAGCTATAAATCTTTTAAATAAGTATCTAGATGACCAAACCTATAGGGATAAAAAATCTATAGAGTCTATAGAATATGTCGAAGAAAATTTATTGTACGAAGATGAGATAGACTTGATGAGTTGTTATATAGATGATCTTACTTCCACACTTCGACAAACTAATTCAGAAGTAACTAAAAAACTGTCCGGCCTTATAGAATCCAATAATTCTATGACAAAAAAAGAATTATTCGGAAAAAATCTTGGATGGGGAAGAGGAATAAAATTTGGTGCTTATCGTAGAGCTTTATTAAACCATCCAAACATTTACGATGTTATCAACGCAGAACCAGAATATTTTTGGAAATCAGTTGACAAATAGGAATTAAGTCTGTATAGTGTTATAAATATAAATGAGGATTGCGTAAAGAGTCCTCACTTAGTCTTGCGGCAATGGTCGGAGACATTACATAACTCGCTTATAAAAGGAGATAACAATGGTTACAATGAGAACCTTAGCTGAGTTCGATCCATTTTTGAAAAGAACTATCGGATTTGATAGTTTGTTTAGAACATTAGATTCTATGACGGATTCTACTCAGGACAACTATCCGCCCTACAACATTATTAAGAGCGGCCATCACTACGCAATTGAAGTTAGTGTATCTGGCTTCTCTGAAGAAGAATTGTCAGTAGTACATGAAAACTATGTCTTGACAATTTCTGGATCAAAAGATTCCAAAGATGAAGAGTATGAATATCTTCACAAAGGAATTGCATCTAGAGACTTCGTTAAGAAGTTTACTCTATCCAAAGATTTAGTTGTTGTGGATGCCACAATTAACGATGGTCTTTTGGTAGTGACTCTAGAATTGGTTGTTCCGGAAGAGAAAAAACCAAGAGTTATTGACATAAAAAGTTCCCCTAAATTATTGGTGGACTAAATAATTGTAGTGGGGGGTACTCTGTATCCCCCCTATAATTTACCGGAGACTACAATGGAAACGCATGAACAACTTATCGTTTTATTAGAACAATACAAATTTGAGAATGAGAAGTTTGCGAGAGGAAATAAATCTGCTGGCGTGAGGGCTCGTAAGGCACTCATGGAAATAATCAAGGCCTCAAAGGTTCGTAGATCAGAGATTCAAGAAGAAAAGGAATGGATAGTCAAGAAGTAAAGTATGATGTTCATCTAAAAAAAGATGAAGAAACTGGAGAACCGATTCTATACAGAACAAAAAAGAAATCGGATTCATTTGGTGATGTGAGAATGACTCCAGCACTTCCCAATCAAAGAATTATAGAACTGATTTGTAACAACAAAAAACTGATGCAAGAACAGCCTCAGGTTGTACAAAGAGTTCTCAACATGGAGTGGCGGTATATCGAAAGAAGAATCGTCCGATGGTTAGGAGATACTCCGGAGGCCTCAGAGTTGAAAGAGTTATTGAGAAACCACATTAAAAGTGAAAAAAAATGGTATCGTGAAAAGGGAAAAGATTATGAAATACAACTACGCCGATAGTCCTTTTGTAAGGGCACTAATCCGCAAATATGAATACGAAAGAGATGAGGCAATCGCCAATCTCAATGTATACTTCACAAATTCAACAGGAATTTCTGAACACAGTGATTTTGTTGCGGAGATGGATAAATGGATAGTGAAGTTGGCATCTGCTGAAGAGAACCTCAGAGTGTTGGTATCAACATTCGTTAATGTTCCCCAACCAGTAGCGCCTGGCGCACCCGAAGCAACCGAAGAGTCCTAATGTCGATAAATGATATAAAAGTCATTCGTCTGATTTCAGGCGAAGAGTTAATGGGAGAAATAACTGAGGATGGAGAGGATACATACAGAATTAAAAATGTATGTCAAATCGCAAGTTCTTATGCAGATCCAACATCTGCGACTGCAAGAATTGGTATCGCACCATTTCTTCCATATACTAAAGTCAAGGAAGGACTCACTCTTAACAAATCTTATGTAGGATTTGTGATTGAGCCGGTTAATGAACTACTGAGTGAATATAACAAAGTCTTTGGAAGTGGTATTGTATTGCCGCCTGAAGGTACGCAGTCTATTAAGTCTACTACCGCAAATGCGGCAACATCCTCTTCCAATTCTGCGTTTGTTAAATTATGATTCGGAGATTGAATGAGATTTTACACTAATGTACAGTGTGTAAAAAACAAAATCTTTCTCAGAGAAATTGATGGAACTAAACGTCGAGAAGTCAAGATAGACTACTCGCCGTCTCTGTTTATCTCTGGAAAGAAAGATTCTTTATACAAAACTCTAGACGACAAACCTCTAGATAGAGTCCAATTCGGTTCTATAGGTGAAGCGAGAGAGTTTAAGGAAAAGTATAAAGAGATAGATAATATGAAGATATATGGCCATGACCAATATCTTTATCCGTTCATTTCNGATGAATATCCTTCCANTATTGAGTATGATTTCTCTAAACTNAATATCTGNAATATCGATATTGAGGTAGAGTGNGANAGTGGATTTCCAGAACCANCCGANGCAATAGAAAGAGTTAANGCCATCACTATGAAGATGGGCGGATTCTATGTTGTTCTTGGTCTAGGTGACTGGGAAAATAAAGACAATCTTCCTAATATCAAATACATGAAGTTCAAGGATGAACATAGTCTTCTACGTTCTTTCTTGAATATATGGGAAAACTCTAAGATTGATATTGTAACTGGTTGGAATGTGAATCAGTTTGATATGACTTATCTTGTCAATAGAATTGAAAGACTTTTTGGCGAGAAAGAAGTTAGAAGATTGTCTCCTTGGGGAATTTTTTCTAGAATCGAAAAGATGATGTTCGGTAGAGCACAAACCCAAGTTAAAATTTCCGGTATCGCAATCATAGACTATCTGGATTTATATAAGAAGTTTACTTATGTGAACCGCGAAAGTTACTCTCTGGATTTTATTGCTCATGTTGAACTTGGCGAAAGGAAATTAGATCACTCAGAATTCGAGCAGATGCATCTGTTCTACAAATTAGACTACCAGAAGTATATAGATTATAACATTAAAGATGTAGAGTTAGTCGATAAACTTGAAGATAAAATGAAACTCATGGAACTTCTGGTGACTCTTGCTTATCAATCTAAAGTTAACTTTGAAGATGTCTTTTCTCCTGTTAAGATATGGGATACAGTTGCATTTGATGAATTGAAGAAAAATAAAATTGTAGTTCCCAATAAATCTAGGAATGAAAAATCTGAGTCTTTCGAAGGAGCTTATGTAAAAGATCCTGTTGTCGGACTGCATAAGTGGGTAGTATCATTTGACTTAAATAGTCTATATCCTCACCTAATCATGCAGTATAATATCAGTCCAGAAACATTGATAGAAGGCGAAACTGTTCCGACATCTATCGATGAATTGCTTGAGAANAAGACAGANNTGTCTGGACTNAANGATGAGACTGTTTGTCCNACTGGNCATATGTTCTTAAAANCNAANANNGGNTTTCTTCCTAAACTNATGCAGANAATGTATGATGATCGTGTNCAGTATAAGAAGGANATGATCNAGTGGAAACAGAANAANCAANCCGGNGNNGGNGATCCNNTAGAGATAGANAAGAAGATATCNCAACTTGANAACAAACAGATGNCTGCNAAGATTCTTCTTAACTCNGCNTANGGTGCATTNGGNAATCAGTGGTTNCGATATTANGATATNCGACAAGCANNATCNATNACTNCTNCTGGCNANNTNTCTATNAAGTGGATTGAAAANAANGTNAATGANTANTTNAATAAACTGATGGNCAATGAAGAACCGAAGAGTTATGTNATTGCGAGTGATACCGATTCNATCTATGTTGCCCTTGGTGACTTTGTAGAGAAGGTATTTAANGAAGTTCCCGAAGATAGTAAAGTAGTNGACTTTCTNGATACANTNGCAAAANATAAGATNGAACCATATATCNANAAGTGTTATCANGAACTTGCNGATTATGTNAATGCATATGANCAGAAGATGTTNATGAAGAGAGANGTNATTGCATCTAANGGNATATGGACTGCAAAGAAGAGATATATTCTTAATGTCCATGANAANGAAGGAGTTCGATACGCATCTCCAGAACTTAAGATNATGGGAATNGAGGCTGTCAGATCTTCGACACCACAGGCTTGCAGAGAAAANATTAAAGAATCNTTNAANATNATNATGAACANNTCNAATGAAGATNTGATGAAGTTNATTATAGATTTNGANAANGAATTTAAAACNTATCCAGTNCCNGATATATCATTTCCGCGAGGGGTCAACGGAATAGAAAAATATAAAGACTCTAAAGATGTATTTAAGAAAGGCACTCCTATTCATGTGAANGGTGTTCTCTTTTATAACTTACTGATAGANCAATATAAATTGGGTAATACATATCAAAAGATAAAGAATGGAGATAAGATTAAATTTGCATATCTTAAAACTCCAAACCCAATACAAAACAATGCAATTGCGTTAATGTCTAGTTTGCCCAAAGAATTCAATCTAGAAAACTATATTGATTATAACACACAATTTGAAAAATCGTTTTTAGAACCAATTAAAACAATCACAGATTCTATTGATTGGCAATTGAAAAAACAATACACACTTGATGACTTTTTTTAGGAGATTAATATGTCAAAATTGATGGATAAGTTGAGAACTAACACAACTATCAAAGCAGCACAACTGCTTAAAGATTCTGATTTTATGAATAATGAAATGGTTCCTACNGATATCCCTGCAGTTAATATTGCATTATCGGGAACCATTTGTGGTGGATTGACATCTGGACTGACTACAATCGCAGGGCCATCNAAACACTTTAAGACNGCATTTGGTCTATTGATGATGAAGGCATATCTACANTCAAANCCAAATGCAATCGCATTGTTCTATGACTCNGAGTTTGGNACTCCCCAGAAATACTTTGAGACATTNGANATCGATATGTCNAGAGTATTACATTCACCGATTATGGATGTAGAACAATTAAAGATTGATATTGTNAAACANCTNNANGAANTGGAAAAGGAAGANGANGTNTATATNTTTGTAGATTCTATNGGTAATCTTGCGTCACATAAAGAAGTNCAAGATGCTNTGGATGGNAAGATGGTNGGTGATATGACNAGAGCAAAANNNATNAAGTCATTATTCCGAGCAGTTACTCCATATCTGAAGTCAAAGAATATTCCGATGGTTGTTGTGAATCACACATATGACTCNCAGGAAATGTTCTCCAAGCCAGTAGTGTCTGGNGGAACTGGTATCTANTACTCTTCTGATACAATCTGGATCGTCGGTAGNAGACAACAGAAAGAAGGTTCTGATGTNACTGGATATCAGTTTGTNATNAATGTAGAGAAGTCTAGATACGTNAANGAGAAGTCCAAGATCCCTGTCAGCGTAAGTTTTGANGGNGGTATTGATAAGTGGTCNGGTCTTCTTGATATGGCNNTAGACGCNGGTGTAATNAGTCGNAGNGGNGCTTGGTATCAGTTGACNGATNTAGAAACTGGAGAGATCATAGAGAAGAAGTATCGNGCAAAAGAACTNGTNGGNAANGANNTNTGGAATCCNATCNTNNANAGNGAATCCTTTAGGAATTATGTGAAAGAAAAATATATGCTTGTCACNGATTCTATCATGGAAGANGAAGTNGAAGCATAATGGCATTTTTCGCATCTGCTTTCATTTACAAGGAAAGGTTGTCTATATGTAAGACTTGTGAGTNTTNCATAAAGTCNGCTCATATGTGNAAAGAATGCGGATGCTTNATGCCNGCNAAGGCAAAGATTGCGAAACTTAGATGTCCNAANGATAAATGGGTTGANGTCTACGGAACTGAAGAACGAGAACCNGAGACACTNTTATCNGAAGAACAATCTACAATGNCGGAAGAACNAAAAANAGANAANATAGAAAANACTATAGNNTCTNTNNAAANAGAGATAATNAAATTNNAGGNNNAGTTAAATGGAAATAAATGAAAACTTTTTTACCGTAATGGAATCTGAACAAGAAGACCATTTTGCATTTAGGATCGATGAAGGCGATTACAAAGATGTCATCTTCAAGATAGGCAATGTAAAATTAGAAGAAGAGGGCGACGAATCGGGAGCCGCNTGCACNTTTGATTACAATGCATTGTGTCCAAATGAAACGTATACAATAGAAGAACTTGACAAAGATATCATATTTGGTACAATAGTAGGTGAAGTTTTAAATTTTATGTTGACAACTTCAATACAGGACGCCATGAATGGAATTAACGGAACTCACAATACTGCAGAACTTAGTCAATAGAGAAGATTACTCTAGAAAAGTAATTCCCTTTATTGAGACTGAATATTTCTCCGAAGAAAGAGACAGAGAAATATTTAAAATGGTTTATAACCATATAGAAAAATATAATGCTCTTCCAGAAAAAACAAGTCTTCGAATAACACTAGAAGATCTTAATCTCTATGATGCCCTCCATAAAGAATGTGTGGAGACTATCGGTGTNATTGANGAANATGATTCGAATATAAATATAGATTGGTTGGTTGATGTCACAGAGAAGTGGTGTCAAGACCGAGCAATATATAATGCTATATTTAAATCTATTAAGATTATTGAAGATGATAATACTAAAGAAGATCCCGGCTCCCTACCAAAGATATTACAAGATGCTCTCGCCGTATCTTTTGATAACCATGTTGGTCATGATTTTATTGATGACTCGGAAGAGCGTTTTGAATTCTATCAGAGGGTAGAAGAGAAACTTCCTTTCCATCTTGAGAAATTCAATGAGATAACCAAAGGTGGATTATCCAAGAAAACTCTTAACATTGCGTTGGCTGGTACTGGTGTGGGTAAGTCTCTCTTTATGTGCGATTCTGCGTCTGCACAACTCTCTCAGGGAAAGAATGTTTTATATATTACCTTGGAGATGTCTGAAGAAAAGATCGCTGAGAGGATAGATGCGAACCTTCTGAACGTCCCTATTCAACAAATACCAGAGATGAGTAAAGATATGTTTGAGAATAAAATCAAACGTATTGAAAAGAAAACNTCTGGCAAAATGGTTATTAAAGAATATCCTACTGCATCTGCAAACGCAAATCATTTCCGACATCTTCTTAATGAACTCCAAATGAAGAAGAACTTCTATCCGGATATAGTCTTTATTGACTATCTAAATATTTGTAGTTCTGCGAGAATCCGNGGCGGTGCAAATGTNAATTCATATACCTACATCAAATCTATTGCGGAAGAACTCAGAGGATTGGCTGTAGAGTTTAATGTCCCGATAGTGAGTGCAACACAGACAACTAGATCTGGTTTCACTAGTTCAGATATTGGACTAGAAGATACTTCAGAGAGTTTTGGTTTGCCCGCGACTGCTGACTTTATGTTTGCGATTATATCTACGGAAGAACTAGAAGACATGAATCAGATTTTGATTAAACAATTGAAGAATCGATATAATGATCCGAATATGAACAAACGATTTGTGGTTGGAATTGANAGATCTAAAATGAGATTATATGATGTNGAAGANTCTGCCCAATCTGATTTGATTGAAGCACCATATGAAGATACGACNAATTTTACGAAGAATACTAAATCCAAATTTGGTAAAGTAGAGGTTACACTATGACAGAACAATTAGAAGAAGTTGAACTTGAATCGGAAGAGATAGAAATACCAACAGAACCATCGGCTGCAAAATCTTATATCTGTATGTGGGATGATGCATTGCCTCCAGATTACTGNGAGGAAACAATTGATCTTTTTAAGGAATCTANTCCGCGAAGAGTTGATGAAGAAAATTACGGTTGCTTTGAACTTGATATTCTAGACGAAAATCTACTGAAAATTAAACCAAGATGGAAAGAAGTTTCTTATTTCGTACTGCAAAGACTCCAACGATATAGTGAAATATATCGACAATTTTATAACATTGAATTCTTTCCTTCTCAGGCTGTCAATGAACAACTGATGATGAGAAAGTATATTCCGACAGATGAGGTAGGGTATCATTCTGATGTTATGATTGATGACGAACACAAAAGATTTTTGACTGTAAACTTTTTTCTCAACGATACAGAAGACGGTCAATATACTCTACCCGACTATAATATCGGCGTAGAATCTCGCACAGGAAGAGTTCTTATACACCCTTCATTCTGGACTCATCCTTCCCAAATAACTCCCTCAAAGGAAGAACGATACGTTATATCAACATTTTTGCGGTATCAGTAATATTATAAATATTCCATTAAANGGATATTTTTGATGCACGATTTTACTGATTTCTTAACGGAAGCGAAAGGTGGAAAAAATCTACACCTAGAACATATAGAAGAAGAAATCATCAATCATGGAATTGATGGTGGCCGCGCTGCATTAAATTTTCTTCGTTCTCTTCGTAATATGCTCGCAGGAACATCAGGATCCAGAGTCAATATGACGGTCAAGTGGGATGGAGCTCCAGCAATATTCGCTGGAATCGATCCTTCCGATGGTAAGTTCTTTGTCGCAAAGAAAAGTGTTTTCAATGTCAACCCGATACTCTATAAGAGCATCAAAGACATTGATGACGATAATTTATCTGCTCAACTCGATTCTAAATTCAAAATAGCATTCAACGAGTTTAAGAAACTCAATATCAAAGGTGTCATACAGGGAGACTTGATGTTCACCGATGATGTCTCTACTACCAAGATAGACGGCAAAACCTACTATACATTTCAACCAAACACTCTAGTATATGCTGCAGAGGTAAATTCTGATCTTGGTAAACAAATTAATAAGGCCAAGATCGGAGTAGTTTGGCACACCACATACAAAGGAAGTGATCTGCAGGATATGTCTGCGTCATTTGGTGTCAATATATCCGGACTTAAAAAGTCTTCTTCTGTTTGGATGGACGATGCGACATATAAAGATGTCTCTGGTAGTGCGAAGTTTACTAAATCCGAAACCGATCAAGTGACTAAAATATTATCTGNCGTTGGAAGTTCATTCAGAAAAATTAAATCATCTGAATTAAGAAAGTTTTTATCTATGCAGGATAAGAGTTTTTCTAAGTCGAAGGTCGGCGGGTCATTCAAAACATATTTAAATCAATTCATCAAATCTGGGAATAATTTTTCGGTACAAAATGTCAAAAACCTAAATTATTCTATGTACGTTAAAAAGTATTACGATGAAAAAGTAATATCGAAATTGAAGTCTGCAAAGGGCAGAGAGGCAAAAGAACAAGAGAGAGATGAATTAGTAAAACAATTGATCTCGTATGATAAATTAATAATAAACTTGGTAGAATTCATGCAAGGATTAGTTTCTGCGAAGTCAATTATTGTAACGAAGTTGAATAAAGTGAAACAACTTACCGATATCTTTATAAGAACTTCAACTGGATACGAAGTAAGTAATCCGGAAGGATATGTTGCTATCGATAAGAGTGGTAAGGGTGCGGTAAAACTGGTCGATAGATTAGAGTTTAGTTATAATAACTTTACTGCTGCGAAAAACTGGGATAAGTGATATGTACAAGTATAGAGTTGATGTGATAAAGGTTATTGATGGCGACACGGTAGATGTTGATATCGATTTAGGATTTGGTGTTTGGTTAAAGAAAGAACGAGTGAGACTGTATGGAATCGACACTCCAGAGTCCAGAACCAGAGATTTAGAAGAAAAGAAATTTGGATTACTAGCAAAAGACTTCCTGCAAGAAGCCTTAATGGGAGATAAATATGATGAGGTATTACTACAAACTCATAAAGATGAGAAGGGTAAGTTTGGTAGAATACTAGGAGAATTTATCGTAGTAGATAACGCTGGTCATCCTACATTTGAAGTAGAATTAAATTTGAACGATATGATGATAGAACGTAAACTTGCGGTTGCATATTATGGACAGAGTAAAGATGATATTGAAGAAGGTCATCTGAAGAACCGAGAATATCTCTATGAAAATGGAACGGTAGAGTTTGAAATTGCGGAAAGTTAATGAAAGACTATAAAGAAATATTTCTCAGAGAAAAACTTCGAAGAGTTGCACAGGACAAAGATATCGAAGATAAAGAAGGTACTCAACCAAAGAAGTACTATGCTGGAGATATGTCTAAAGTAACTAAAGATAAACGCGCAGCACACTTCAAGAATAAGAAGTCAGGGCCCGCTCCTGGCGATGCTGCCGCGAAAACAAAACCATCCAAACATACATTAAAGTATAAGAAGATGTATGGAGAAAAACTTGATCCAAAGAAAGACGATGCTGGAGATTATATAGATGATTTTCGTAAGTCAGATGCTCCTCAGTTCAAGGGTAAGTCCGACAAAGAGATCCAGAAAATGGCAATCGCTGCGTATCTCAAAGATAAAGAGAAATCAGAAGAAGTAGATTTGGAAGAAGGCATAAATGATCCTTCTATATTTAAGGCAGTATTTCTCGCAGGCGGGCCTGGATCTGGTAAGTCATTTATCGTAGGTCAAACTGGACTGGTTGCGCTCGGCATGAAACTTGTCAATTCAGATCCAGCATTTGAGAAGTTGCTTAAGAAAGCAGGATTATCAACAACTCCAGATGATATAATGTCACCACAGGGCCAAGTCGTCAGATCCAAGGCAACTAAACTGACGGACATTCAGAAGTCGATGTATATTAAGGGAAGATTGGGTCTTGTTATTGATGGAACTGGAAAGAACTTCAAGAAGATACTCACACAAAAAAGATACTTAGATCAACTTGGATATGACTCTGCGATGATTTTTGTCAACACTGATCTTGAGACTGCGTTAGAAAGAAATAGAAATCGTCCAAGGCAACTACCGGACGCAGAAGTAGAAAAGATGTGGAAAGGAGTTCAGAAAAATATCGGTAGATTCCAGAATACATTTAAGACAAACTTTTATGTGGTCGATAACTCTGATGGTGCAGATTTCGCAAGAGACTCAAAGAGAGTATATAAAGATATTAAATCTTGGGCTGCTAAACCCCCCAAGAACAGTATCGGGAAAGATTGGATAACTCAGGTGAAGAAACAAAGAGGTATCAAGGAGGATTATTCTATGGACATATATGAAGATCAGGAATCGAAGATGGCAC
>NHEU02000021.1 GCA_002171495.2 Alphaproteobacteria bacterium TMED93 | reverse complement strand
AGATGTTCTTTAAAGGCTTTAGTTGGAACTTTTACACCTTCTGTTTTATCCCATTCTTTTCCTGTTCTAATATTCATTGAATTTTGATATATTGTAAATTGTTCCTTGCTCATAATACCAGCATGGTTATCTTTATGTCCCGCTAATGGAAGACCAAACCCTTTAACAGTGTAGCAAATAAAGCATGCAGGCTTGGCAAATTTTTTATTATTTGAAAAAACCTCACTCAACTCTTCAATGTCATGTCCAGCAAGATTTGTCATTAATTGGTGGAGCTCTTCATCTTTTAAAGAGTTAATAATATTTAAAACATTATTATTATTCTTAAAATCATCAATTAAGGTGCTTCTCCAAGCTTTTCCTCCTTGAAATGTTAGAGCTGAAAATAAATCATTAGGACAATCATCAATCCATCTTAATATGCTATCTCCACCTTTTAAAGTTTTTAATTTCTGTAGTTTTTTTCCATATTTAAGTATATGTACATTCCAATCCATTAACTTAAAAAGATTGATTAATTTTTCAAATAGTTTTCCATGAATTATACCATCCAAAGATTGTCTATTATAGTCGATTATCCACCAGCAGTTCTCAATTTCATGTTTTGCACCTTCTAATAAAGCCTCATAAATATTACCCTCATCTAATTCTGCATCACCAAAAACAGANATCATTTTNAATTTATTTTTTGTTTNAAAGAAATCATTACAATATAANTAATCTTGAACTATAGAACTGAATATAGTCATNGCCCCTCCTAANCCTACNGAACCAGTAGAGAAATCAACATTACAATAATCTTTNGTTGAAGAAGGATATGCCTGAGCNCCATCNAATTTTCTAAAATTTTTTAAATTTTCTAATGATTGATTATTTAGTAAATATTGTATTGCATGAAAAACTGGGCTTGCGTGTGGCTTTATAGCTATTCTATCAAATTTATTTAAGACTTTAAAGTATAATACTACAAGTATAGAAACAACTGAGGCACATGAAGCCTGATGCCCTCCTACTTTCAAGTCATCATTTTTAAATCTTAGGTTATTTGCATTATGAATTATATAATTTGATAACCAAGATACTTTGGATTCAAGCTCTTTTAAAATATTTAATTCCATATAGCAAAAGTTACTTTATTAAAAGCATATTTCCAAATAAATTTTTTTTGAATTACATAATTTTTTATATACAAATTACTAATTTTACTATATCTTTTGTTTTTTCAGAATTACTAGAGATAAAAGTGAATAAAATTATTAAAATCGTTACTTTATTTTTTTTAACACAGACATTGATTGGCTGTGCTAGTCAAAGTGCTAAAATGGCTCATAAAATTAATAATGATAAAGAAAGTAATTTTTCAGATAGATATTCTGAAGATTGCAAACAATCAATTGCAAAAACAAATACTGAAGACTATGTTTTTAATGGTAGAATGCTTGCTACTCCAGTAATTGGTGTTCTAGGTCTATTAACCGGCCCTCTTATTTTAGCAGCTAATGTTTCTTTAGATGTAAAAGATAGATTAGTTGCATCAGAAATGAGTAAAAGNTGTGGTGGAAATGCTATAGAGAATAAAAAAATNGCNCAGGATGTTGTTGTNAATGGAACTCTTGGACTTTTATTACAAGGAACTAACGTTGCCGTTTATCCTGGTGGTGAAGAAGTTCCAGTTGGTGTAGCAGCTGAGGCTACAAGAAACTAAGCCTGTGCTTAATTTATTTTCTATTTTAATATTATTTACTATTTTTTTTCAAAATCTCGATGCTAGAGAAATTATAATAGTTAAAAAGAATGGAAAAAATATTCAATATGATCATGATATTATGCGACCTTACTTATCTAATGATCAAATAGCATTGGATACTGAAATAACTTATGCTAAGGCAATAAGGTTNCAAATGGGAGGNAACTGGAAGGAAACTGCTGATCTATATCTTAAAATTGCAAACAGAGGCCATCCCACTGCACAAGTACATTTAGGAAAGCAATATGTTCATGGAAATGGTGTAGAAGCTAGTTTAATTGAAGCATATAAGTGGTTTTATTTATCTGAAACTTCTATTGGAAAACACTTTGTAAAACTTATTTCAGCAGATATGAGTGAGGAAGAAATAAGTAAAGCACAGAAACTAATAAAAAACTTTAAGCCCGTTTATAATTAGCTATAGAACTTGCAAAAATTTTTTATATTTTCTCTTTCAGTCTTTAACTTATTTACTTTATTTTTTTCATCTTGATACCCTATCGCCATACCGCAATGTACTGTAAAGTTTTTATCTAACTTTAAAAATTTGTTTGCTTTTTTGTATACTAAACCCCAAGCGGCTTGGGGACAACTATGCAATCCAAAACTCCTACAAACAAGTGAGATATTTTGAATAAACATTCCATAATCTAACCAGCTCATCCAACCCAAGTCTTTTTCAATAGTAAAAATTAAACCAATTGGAGCATCAAAAAACATGTAATTTCTAGAATGAAAATCAAGTGTTTTTTGGAAATCACCTTTTTTAATTCCTAATAAATTATACAAATCCCAGCCTACCTTTCTTCTTCTTTCTAAATATGGATTTCTATATGTATCCATATAATTTAACCTCTCTAGTTTAAGCCTTTTACTATTTTTAAGAAACTCTTGTACCATTTCCTTTGTAAAATGTTTTAAAGCATTTCCATNTAAAACATGCACATTCCAAGGTTGTGTATTACTACCACTAGGAGAAAGCGATGCTATTTCTAATATTTTTTTTATATCTGATATTGGAACTTTCTTTTTTTTAAAAGCTCTAATACTCTTTCTACTTTTTATAGCTCTAATAATTTCCATTTAATACTCCNAAAAAAATGATTTTATGTCTTGATAAACTTTTTTTAATAATCATATCTTACTAAAAAGAGGATTATATTATGAGCATAGAAAATTTTGAATTTCAAGCGGAAGTTGGTAAAATATTAAATATTGTTGCCAATTCTCTGTACAGTGAAAAAGAAATATTTATAAGAGAATATATATCTAATGCTTCAGATGCATGTGACAAGCTTAGATACGAGTCTTTGCAAAATAGAAAAATTACTAACTCAGAAGAACTAAAAATTCTAATAACCTTCAGTAAAAAAACCAAAACGATAAATATTATTGATAATGGTATAGGAATGGAAAAAGAAGAGTTAATAAAATCACTTGGCACAATCGCAAAGTCAGGAACTGAAGAATTTATAAAAAAGCTTGAAACCAATAAAGAAAAAAATATTGATCAAATAGGAAAATTTGGTGTTGGCTTCTANTCTGGATTTATGGTTGCNGATAAAATATCAGTTTTATCAAGAAAAGCAGGAAGCAAAANNNGNTGGAAATGGACCTCAGATGGCAAAGGNGGNTTTAATTTANAAGAGGNTGCTTCTCATAAGANTGGNACTAAAGTAACTTTGNAATTAAAGGATAATGCCGATGANTTTTTAGAAANCNTTAGNCTTTCTAATGTAATTANAAAATACTCAGACCACATAAACTATCCTGTNTCTCTATTAGATGAAGATGNTAAANGCGGTAAAGAAGAAAAGNTCAACCAAAGNTTAGCCTTNTGGACTAAAAATAAAAATGACCTAAAAAAGGAAGATTATGAAAACTTCTACACACAATCTGGCTTTAATTATGATAAACCTTGGAAAATTTTCCATAATAAAAACGAAGGCACTATAAATTTTACTAATTTGATATTTATTCCTTCAGAGAAACCCTTTGATTTATTGCATGCTGATAAAAAGGTAAATATTAAACTATATGTAAAAAAAGTTTTTATAACAGAAAACTGTGAAAGTTTAGTGCCTAAATATTTGAGGTTTTTAGTAGGAGTAATTGACTCAGAAGACATTTCCTTGAACATAAGTCGTGAGATGTTACAAAACGATCCTGTATTATCAAAAATTAAAAATAACATAGTTAAAAAAGTATTATTAGAATTAGAAAAAGAGTCAAAAAAAAATAAAGAAGAATATGGAAAGTTTTGGGAAAATTTTGGACCTACTCTTAAAGAGGGAATTCATGAAGATTTTACTAATAAAGAAAGTATTTTAAAATTATCAATGTTCCATAGTAGTAGTCAAAAAAATTGGACTACATTAAATGAATACGTTGAAAGAATGCCTAAAAGCCAAAAAGAAATTTATTATATAAGTGGAGAAAACAAAGAAAACTTGATGAAAAGCCCACAAATGGAAAACTTCATAAAAAATAATATAGAAGTTTTATTTTTCACAGATCCTATTGATGAATTTTGGTTACCCAATATAGATAATTTTAATAATTTTAAATTTAAGTCAGTTACAAAAGGCGAAATTGATATTAAACAGTCATCTTCTAATAAAGACAACAAAAAAAATAATCATAAAAATTTTGAAAAATTAATCGCTTATCTAAAAAGCTTCTATGGCGAAAAGGTTAAAGATGTAAAAGTTTCTAGTAGATTAACTAATAGTCCTGTATGTTTTGTAGCTGATGACAGTTCCATGGATATACATTTAGAAAATATTCTTAAAAAGCATAAACATTTAAATGAAATAAGCGCTAAAATTTTGGAAATTAATCCTGAACACAATTTGATCAAGTATTTAAATAAAATTGATACTAGTGATAAAAAGAATTTATCAAAAGTAGCAACTATTTCAAATTTATTGTTAGATCAAGCAAAGCTTCTCGAAGGTATACCTCTTGATGATAGTAAAATGTTTTGTGATAAATTAAACGAACTAATTTTAGAAAGCATAAAATAGAAAACAAATGGGGCGACTGATGGGGATCGAACCCACGGCCTCCGGTACCACAAACCAGCGCTCTAACCAACTGAGCTACAGTCGCCATAAATAATTTTTTACTGTTACTTTTTATATAGTTATAATACTATAATAGTAGTTGATCAAGGGGGAGTGTAATAATGAAAAAAATAGAAGCTATAATTAAGCCTTTTAAATTAGATGAAGTAAAGCAAGCATTGAGTGAAATNGACCTTAATGGTATGACAGTAACAGAGGTTAAAGGATATGGCAGGCAAAAAGGTCACACAGAATTGTACAGAGGTGCAGAATACAATATAGATTTTCTACCTAAAATAAAAATAGAAATAGTTTTAAGTGATGAAAAACTTAATGAAGCAATAAATATAATTCAAAAAGTTGCGAACACTGGAAAAATTGGCGATGGAAAAATATTTATNTTTAATGTNGANCAAGCAATTCGTATAAGAACNAAAGATAAAAATGAAAAAGCAATNTAATTTACNATTGTTGTTGACATCAGATTTAAACNTAATANTATNAANNNACGTTCAATCTGCANTNTGNAGATCGGAAGTAAGCTTATGCTGAAGGAACGCGGTAATNATGATANTTATACTTTTCAATTTNNATAGATCTATACCGTAGTAATCAATAAGCTCTTTTTTAAATATAGATAATAAGGAGTAGTAATGACTGAAAAAATTTTTAAAATGATTAAAGAAAACGAGGTGAAGTTTGTAGATTTTAGATTTACAGACCCCAAAGGTAAGTGGCAGCATACTGCCCAAACAGTTGAAAGTGTTGATGAAGACTTATTGAATAATGGAATTATGTTTGATGGCTCATCTATATCTGGTTGGAAGTCTATCAATGAATCTGATATGATATTAAAACCAGACCTTAATACTGCAGTACTTGATCCATTTACAGCCCAGCCGCAACTTATAATTTTTTGCAACGTGGTAGAACCGTCTACCGGAGAAATGTATTCTAGATGTCCTAGGTCAACNGCAGTAAGAGCAACAGAATATTTAAAAAAAACTGGTATAGCAGATACTGCNTATTTTGGACCNGAGGCTGAGTTCTTTGTATTTGATGATGTTAAATGGAACGTATCAATGAATGATACATTTTATCAGCTTGACTCTGATGAAGGTCCTTACAATTCAGGAAACTCCTTTGATGGTGGTAATATAGGNCACAGACCATCTATGAAAGGTGGTTACTTTCCGGTTCCCCCTGTAGACTCTATGACAGACATGAGAGCAGAAATGGTAGGCACTATGATGGAAATGGGTCTTACTATGGAAAAACATCATCATGAAGTTGCTCCTTCTCAAAATGAGCTTGGTGGAAAATTTGATGAGCTGCTTTCATGTGCNGATGATTTGCAAAAATATAAATATGTAGTACATATGGTTGCCCACTCATATGGAAAAACAGCCACTTTTATGCCGAAGCCTGTTATAAATGACAATGGATCTGGAATGCATTGTCATCAATCTCTTTGGAANGGTGATTCTCCTTTATTTGCAGGNAGTGAATATAGTGGNTTGTCGCAAGATTGTCTTTATTANATAGGGGGCATTATAAAGCATGCNAAAGCNATNAATGCTTTTACAAATTCTACCACTAATAGTTATAAAAGATTAGTTCCTGGTTTCGAAGCCCCTACCATTTTGGCATATTCAGCAAGAAATAGATCTGCATCAATTAGAATACCCTATGCAGAAGGAGATAAGGCAAAGAGACTTGAAGTGAGGTTTCCGGATGCTGCCTCTAACCCTTATTTAGCCTTTTCAGCAATGTTAATGGCAGGACTAGATGGAATACAAAATAAAATTCATCCAGGAGATGCGATTGATTTTGATTTATATGAAGCTTCAGAAAAACAGCTTAAAAATCTTAATACAGTGGCTACTTCACTAGAAAATGCACTAGACTCTCTTCTAAAAGATAAAGCTTTTCTAACTGAAGGTGGTGTTTTTACAGATGATCAGATTGAAGGTTATATTGAACTCAAGAGAGAGGAAGTTAGTAGATTAAATAACTCTACACACCCAGTAGAGTTTGATATGTATTACAGCGTTTAGTTTATATATTTATGCTGGGCAATTGTCTTGGCTTACCAGCTGAGTCAATTGCCACATATATAAATTTTCCATTTGTAACTTCCTTAAGATCACTATTTTTCCAGCTTTCAGTGGTAACCCTTAATAGAATTGAAATAGANGTNTTTCCTACTTTTTTTAGTTTNCCATAACAAGTTACAGTATCACCAACTTTAACTGGNAATAAAAACTTCATTCCNTCTATTGCCACAGTAGCTACTCTTCCTTCAGCTATTTTGCTAGCTAAAATACCACCTGCTACATCCATTTGACTAAGCAACCAACCTCCAAATATATCTCCATTAGTATTAGTATCTGCAGGCATTGCTACGGTTTTTGTAAGGATGTATTCTTTATTATTATTCAAAATATTTAATTTATAATGATAATTTTATAATGATAGTTTACATTTATTATAATATTAATATAACTATATGAAAAAAAAATACAACATAGGTCTACTTAATGGAACAATTTGTTCTAAAGATGGTAAAAAAAAAGCATCTATTGGAATTAAAAATAATAANATTATTAAGATTGGNAAAATTAGTGAAAAAGAATGTATAAAATTTATAGACTGTAAAGACAAACATATTTTGCCTGGCATTATAGATACACAAGTACATTTTAGAGAACCAGGTTTATCTCATAAGGAAGATATTTATTCTGGAACTAATTCGGCTCTGCTTGGAGGGGTTACAACAATATTTGAAATGCCTAATACTTCTCCTGCAACAANAAGCANAATAGAACTTGNAAAAAAATTAAAAATTGCAAAAANNTCTAGCTGGGTCAATTACTCTTTTTTTATTGGNGCTTGCAAAGAAAATCTTAATAAACTTTCACAATTAGAGAAACTTAAAGGTTGTTCAGGAATTAAAATTTTTATGGGTTCATCCACGGGCACATTGTTATTGTCAGATGAAAAAGATTTAGCTAAGGCACTAAAAACTTGCAAACGCCGTGTAGCATTGCATTCTGAAGATGAGACTAGATTAAAAAAAAGATTTAAGTTGATTGATACTAAAAAAGGAGTCAGTCAACATGAAATATGGAGAGATAAAGAGTCAGCAATTCTGTCTACAAAAAGAATTTTAAAGTATGCTAATAAATATAATACTAAAGCACATATACTTCATATATCTACAAAAGATGAAATTGAACTTTTAAAAAATACAAAAAAAAATATTACAGCAGAAGTTACACCACAACACCTAACACTATTCTCACCTAATTGTTATAAAAAACTTGGAACAAAAGCTCAAATGAATCCTCCAATAAGAAACAGCAATCACAAAAGTGGGCTTTGGAAAGGAATTTATGATAATACTATAAATGTAATAGGTTCTGACCATGCTCCTCATACATTAAAAGAGAAAAAAATGAAATGGCCAAATTCTCCTTCTGGGCTACCGGGTGTTCAAACCACGCTGTATTTGATGTTACACCATGTAAATAAGAAAAAAATAAGTTTAGAAAAAGTTATAGAATTATTATCGTTTAACCCGGCTAAAATTTATAAAATTAAGAATAAAGGACAGATAAAAAAAGGCTATGATGCAGATATAACTATTGTAGACCTTAATAAAAATTATACTATAAAAAACCAAGATATGGCTTATAAATCTGGATGGACTCCTTTTGATGGAATTAAAGTAAAAGGTTACATTTATGCAACATTAGTAAATGGAAAAATTAAAATGATAGATAAAAAAATCATAGGAAAACCTGATGGAAAAATGGTCCAATTCAAAAAATAAACATAGATTTTTATTTTTGTATCTCTTAGTTTATCTGATGTTTTATCATAAAGCTTTTTCTCAAACTTTTGATATACCAGAGCATTTCATTGAAAGTCCCTTAATTTACTCTCATGAAACAAATTTGAAAGGTATTAGTAGAGTATCGCCAATAAAAGACTCTTTTTCAAAATATACAGTATTAGAATTAAGTTTAGTTAAGTCATCAATAAACTATCCATCAAAATGGCTAAAGGATAAAATTTATGATGAATTAGGAGATGTTGCTGAAACAGAGAGGCTTTTGAGAAGCAAAGATAGCCCATTATCTGACCCAATATTTGACCAATTTAAACATCTTCCTATATATATTAATGATACTTTAGATCAACTTGCAATAAACCCATTAGTATTTTGTAAAAAAATAGACATGCTTTATAATGCTACTGGAAAATTTTATGAATTAAATTGTACAATACCATTTGGTTTTTTTAATAATTATTTAATAATGAGGTTACAATATAAAAATAACTTTTGGTATTTTACTAAAATAATGACCTTAAACTATGCTAGGATGATAGAGTTAATAACAATAGCAGAAACCTTTAATATAAAAAGCAATGTTAACTAGAAAAAAAATAATAAAAAAGACAGCGGTTGATTTTAATTACAAAGATCCTTTTCGTTTAACTGATCAGCTTACGAATGAAGAAATTCAAATTAAAGATTTAAGCCATGAATTTGCAAAAAAAGAATTACTAA
>NHEU02000023.1 GCA_002171495.2 Alphaproteobacteria bacterium TMED93 | reverse complement strand
TTAAGAAATTTTATTTCAAATCTTTCTTTTTTTCATCAGAATCTTTTACCTGCACCTCTTTATTTTCAGGTTTTACTATCTGATTTTTTGCTTGCTTATTTCTATCTACAAATTCTATAATTGCCATCGGTGCAGAATCTCCATAACGATAGCCCTTCTTAATTATTCTGGTATAGCCACCTTTTCTCTCTTTATATCTTTCAGAGAGTTCATTTACGACTTTGTTGAAGTCAGCTTTTTTGGGTAATCTAGCAATTAATTGTCTTTTAGCGTGCAAAGTTCCTTTTTTTCCAATTGTAATCATTTTTTCTACAAGAGGTTTTAAATCTTTAGCTTTAGGAAGTGTAGTAGTTATCTGTTCATGCTTTATTAAAGCTGCTGCTAAATTTTTAAAAAGGGCCTTTCTATGTGCACTGCTTCTATTTAATTTTCTTCCACTAATTCTATGTCTCATATCTGTTCCTAATCAATAAGGGTCTTCTATTTGTTTTGCTAAACTTTCTATATTTTCAGGTGGCCAGTTTTCAATATGCATCCCTAAACCCAGACCCATTTCAGAAAGCACTTCTCTAATTTCATTTAAAGATTTTCTTCCAAAATTAGGGGTCCTTAACATCTCATTTTCAGTTTTTAATACCAAGTCACCTATATACAAAATATTATCATTTTTTAAACAATTAGCTGAACGTACAGAAAGTTCTAATTCATCAACCTTCCTCAATAGATTCGGATTTAGTTTTGGCTCACTTTGAGTTTCAACCTCTTTGACTTCTTCTTCTTCTTCAAAGTTTACAAAGAACGAAGCTTGATCAGAAATAATTCTTCCAGCCAGAGCAACAGCGTCCTCAGGCACTATAGTACCATTAGTTTTAATTTCCATAGTTAATTTATCATAATCTGTAGCTTGTCCAACTCTAGTATTTTCTACTTTATAGGCTACATTTCTTATGGGACTAAATATAGCATCTACTGGAATTAGACCTATGGGGTTATCTTTTGTATTTGTTATTGATGATGGAACGTATCCTTTTCCCTCTTCTACCGTGAGAGTCATTTTAAACTCAACTTCCTTATTAATATTACATATTATTAATTCAGGATTTAATATATCTACGTTTGCTAAGGGCTCAATCATAGATGCATTTACCTGACAAGGTCCTTTAATTGAAAGGTTCAGTTTTTTTGTTCCACCTTCATGAATTTTAACTGCTAGTTGTTTTACATTAAGTGTGATTTCTACAATATCCTCTGCTACTCCAGGAATTGAAGAAAATTCATGTAATACCTGATCAAATTTAACTGCTGTTACAGCAGCACCTCTTATAGAAGATAATAATACTCTTCTTAGTGCATTGCCCATAGTTTGACCAAAGCCTCTTTCAAGTGGCTCTACCACTAAAGTAGCATCTCTGAGTTTGTCATTGCCTGGAGTAAATTCAATTTTTGATGGTTTAATTAGTTCTTGCCAATTTTTTTGTAGCACTTTGTAATTCCTTATATTATTAGTGATTATTAAGTATTAATTTTCTTTCCTAAACTCTCCTTCTTTTAGGAGGTCTACATCCATTGTGAGGTATAGGAGTAACGTCTTTAATTGAAGTTATTATAAATCCAGTTGCTTGAAGAGCTCTAAGAGCAGACTCTCTTCCTGCTCCAGGACCTCTTACCTGAATTTCTATAGTTTTAACACCATTCTCCTGTGCTTTTTTTCCAGCATTTTCTGCAGCTAATTGAGCAGCAAAAGGTGTAGATTTTCTGGATCCTTTAAAACCCTCAGACCCTGCTGAAGACCATGAGATTGTATTCCCTTTGGTATCAGTAATTGTTATTATAGTATTGTTAAATGTTGCATTAACATGAGCAACACCCATTGGGATATTTTTTTTAACTTTTTTCTTTTTAGTTTCCGCCATTGTATCTCTAAGCCTTCTTTTTTCCTGCAATTGGAGCTGATTTACCTTTCCTGGTTCTAGCATTAGTGTTAGTTCTTTGACCTCGAACTGGCAAACCCTTTCTATGCCTTAAACCTCTATAGCAACCTAGGTCTATAAGCCGCTTAAGGTTAACTGTAATTTCTCTTCTTAAATCACCTTCGACTGTGTAATTTTTTTCAACTATATCTCTTATTTTAGATAATTCATCTTCAGTTAAGCTATTGACTCTTTTATTGGCATCTAAAGATGCATCTTTACATATTTGTTTAGCCCTAGTAGCACCAATACCATAAACATATGTTAAAGCGACTTCTATTCTCTTACCACTAGGAATATTTACACCTGATATCCTTGCCAACTTATTCTCCTAAATGAAATTTTCTTTTAAAAAGCTTTATTATAGTAAAGGTTTTAATCAAGTCAACTAACATTATATACCTATTACTTTTTTAATATCATCGAAAACTTTTTCTATATCTTGCATTCCATTAACATTAAATAATATTTCTCTATCTTCATAAAATGGTATTAACGGTTGAGTTAGACTGTTGTACGATTTAAATCTATTTTTTATAACTTCCGGCTTGTCATCCGACCTTCCTCTATCAATAAGCCTTTTTATGATGCTTTCTTCATCTACTTTAATTCTTAAAACATATTCAATTTTTTGATTATTCTCCAATAAAGAGTCTAATCCAATTGCTTGATTTATAGTCCTAGGAAATCCATCTAAAACAAAACCATTTGCACAATCTTCAAGAGCTATTCTTTCCTTTACAATGGATAGTACTATTTCATCAGATACTAGCCCTCCATTTTCCATAATTTCTTTAGCCTTTTTCCCAACATCAGAACCTGAAGTAACTGCTTCTCTTAACATATCCCCAGTGGACAAATGAGGCACCCTTAAAGTTTCGCAAATATTTATTGCCTGTGTTCCTTTTCCGCTTCCAGGTGGACCAAATAATATAATATTCACTAAATTCTTCCCCTAAGTTTTGCTTTTTTTATTAAGCCTTCATACTGATGAGCAATAAGATGAGAATGTACCTGTGCTACCAAATCCATGGTTACAGTCACAACTATAAGCAAGCTAGTTCCGCCTAAGTAAAAAGGAACAGAATACCTTGAAATAAGAAGTTCTGGAAGCAAACAAACTGCACTCAAGTAAATTGCACCAATTACAGTAAGCCTAGTTAGAATAAAGTCTATATAATCTGCAGTAGCTTCGCCTGGCCTTATTCCAGGAACAAAACCACCATTGTTCTTAATATTATCAGCAGTATCTTTAGCATTAAAGACTACGCTTGTATAAAAAAATGCAAAAAAAACAATTGCAGCTACATATAAAAGCATGTAAAGAGGCTGTCCTCTACCTAATAATGATGTTATATTCAATAACCAGTCTGGTCCACTACCAGCATTGATGCTAATTGCTGTTACAGGCAATAACAATATTGAAGAAGCAAAAATAGGAGGTATAACTCCAGCAGTATTTATTTTAAGTGGAAGATGACTGGCTTGGCCTTGCATNACTTTCATACCAACTTGTCTTTTTGGATATTGTATTATTATTCTTCTTTGACCTCTTTCCATAAAAACTATAAAAGTAATTACTAAAACTGCTAAAAGTAAGAAAAATAATATTAATAATCCTGATAAGGCTCCAGTTTTCCCTAACTCTAAAGTAGAAATTAAAGCCGCTGGTAACTCAGCAACAATTCCTGCCATAATTATTAAAGAAATTCCATTTCCTATTCCTCTAGCAGTTATCTGTTCTCCTAACCACATTAAAAAAACAGTAGCTCCCGTAAGAGTAATTACAGTAGTAATTTTAAAAAAAAGACCGGGATTATCTATAGCAGGTCCTTGAGAGTTAGTCATTCCCTCTAATCCAGAAGCTATTCCCAAAGCTTGAATACTTGCTAAAAAAACTGTTCCATACCTAGTATATTGAGTTATTTTTTGCCTTCCGCTTTCTCCATCCTTTTTAAGCTGGGCTAAGTGAGACGACGTGGAGGACATTAATTGTATAATTATAGAAGCAGAAATATAAGGCATTATATTTAAGGCAAATATTGACATTCTACTCAAGGCACCTCCAGCAAACATATCAAACATACCAAATATACCGCCTGTATTTTGATTAAATATGTCATCTAGAGCTCCAGGATTAACTCCCGGTAGAGGTATATAAGTTCCAAGCCTATAAACTATTAATGCTAGTAGTGTAAAAATTATCCTATTTTTTAATTCGGTCGCCTTTGCTAAAGCGCCAAAATTTACAGAGGATGCGAGTTGTTCAGCAGCTGAAGGCATTATTATTGCTCCTGTTTTTTAGGCTTTTGTTTTCGCTGACCTGCCTTCTCTTCTAAAATTTCTAAAATTAGCTTTCCTTTGTTTTTAGAAATGCTTTCAGAAGCTTTTTTACTAGCTTTATCTACTTTAATCGTAATACTATGGCTCAATTCTCCATTAGCTAATAGTTTNATACCTAGACTATTCTTACGAATTAAACCAGCCTTCAAAAGTTCTGTCTTTGCNATCTCTTTTGAGGGATTTAGCTTTTTAGANGANATNGCTTTATCTATATCTTTAAGATTTATAATCGAAAATTCTTTTCTAAATGGATTTTTGAAACCTCTTTTAGGCAGCCTTCTGTGAAGAGGCATTTGACCTCCTTCAAAACCTTTTATAGAAACACCAGATCTTGATTTTTGTCCCTTATGTCCTGCCCCAGAAGTTTTTCCCTTACCAGAACCTATNCCTCTACCNACTCTTTTAGGCTTTTTNANNGAACCTTTATCAACAATATTATTTAATTTTAACATAATTTATTTAATTTCATATTTTACTAAATGCGCAACTTTTTTAACCATACCAAAAATACTTTCATTGTAATCTAATACTTTTGTTCTATTTAATTTATTTAATCCAAGTCCAATCAAACACTTTTTCTGATAGCCTTGTCTTCCTATTGGACTTGCTATTTGGGTAACAACTAAAGTTTTTTTTGTTTTATTCATCTACTTATTATCTTTCTTGTTATCTTCTTTTTTATCTTTCTTGGGTTTTTTATTTTTACCTTCTTCTTCATGATTTTTAGTATCAATATTTGTTTTTTTTCCAAAAATACTACTTACTTTTAAACCTCTTCTAGATGCAATACTTCTTGGCGATTGAATGTTTTTTAAACCTTCGAATGTTGCTCTTACCATATTATAAGGACTAGAACTTCCAACTGACTTTGAAACAACATCTTGAATTCCTAAAGTTTCAAAAACTGCCCTCATTGGACCTCCTGCAATAATTCCTGTGCCTGGTGGAGCGGTTCTCAAAATAACTTTTGATGCCCCATGTCTTCCTTTAATATCGTGGTGAATAGTTCTACCTTCTTTTAAAGGAACTCTAAGCATTTTAATTTTTGCTTTGTNAGTAGCTTTTTTAATTGCCTCAGGAACTTCTTTTGC
The DNA here is from genome assembly GCA_002171495.2 of Alphaproteobacteria bacterium TMED93. Taxonomy (GTDB): domain Bacteria; phylum Pseudomonadota; class Alphaproteobacteria; order TMED109; family TMED109; genus JAYYAX01. The sequence continues at coordinate 10,756 of NHEU02000023.1, read as the reverse complement.
TTTTCCTGTACCAAATCCTACCCTACCTTTTGTATCACCAACTACCACTAATGCAGCAAACCCAAATCGTCTACCACCTTTTACAACTTTTGCTACTCTATTAATACTAACTAGTTTTTCAGTTAATTCAGTTTCATTCATATTTTTTATTNCTTTTTCCATTATAAATACCTAAAACTTTATACCTTCTTTTCTAACTGCTTCTGCAAATATTTTCACTCTTCCATGATAAAGGTATCCCCCTCTATCAAAAACAACGCTTTTAATTCCCTTTTTTTCAGCTCTTTTTGCTAACTCTAAACCAATATATTCTGCAGCACTTTTATTTCCACCTTTATCTTTTAGCTTCTTTTTTATATCTTTTTCTAGAGTAGANGCTGANACTANAGTNATCCCTTTTTTATCATCTATTATTTGAGAATAAAAATTAGTATTACTCCTGAAAACAGTTAATCTANAANNAACAGTAGAATTAGATTTTAATCTAAACCTATTCCTTGATTTTCTTTTTGTTAATAATATTTTGCTTTTTGCGCTCATTTATTTTTTCTTACCTTCTTTTCTTCTAATAAATTCTTCTTGGTATTTTATACCCTTTCCTTTATATGGCTCTGGCTTCCTTAACCTTCTAATTTCAGATGAAAANTGNCCNACTTTTTGTTTATCAATTCCAGAAACTAAAATTTCAGTAGGCTTAGTACATTTGACTTCTAAGTCATTAGGAATTGCCAATTTTATATCATGGCTATATCCTAATTGCAAAGTTAATATATTACTTTCAATAGAGGCTCGATAACCCACACCATTTATTTCTAGTATTTTAGAAAATCCCTCTGAAACACCAGTTACCATATTATTAATTAAAGTTCTTGCCATTCCCCAACTAGCTTTAGCATCCTTGCTATCATTTAAAGGAGTAANTCTAACTTTATCATGTTCTTTTTCTAATTTTACAGTGCCTGGAAAATTAGCATTCAATTCTCCTTTAGCTCCTTTTATAGTAATACCATTTTCTATAATAGAAACATCAATTCCATTTGGTAAATCTATTATTTTTTTTCCTACTCTAGACATATNTTAATAAANNCTGCATAAAACTTCTCCTCCGATNTTAATTTCTTTGGCTTTGAAATTAGTCATAACACCTTTAGATGTAGATACTATAGAAACCCCCATATTGTTTTTATAAACTGGCATACTTTTTACTGATGAGTAAATTCTTAGTCCTGGTTTAGAAATTCTTACAATTTCTTTAATAACTGGTTCGCCATGAAAGTACTTGAGAGATATTTCAATATCCTTNCCTTTNANNCCTTCGATCTCANNAAAGTCTCTTATAAAACCTTCTTCTTTTAAAACTTTTAATATAGCNAGTTTNATTTTAGAAGANGGACANGTTACATTAGNTTTNTTAACCTGCTGNCCATTTCTNATTCTGGTAAGTAAATCACTGATAGGGTCTGTCATTGTCATTTTATTTCCTTTACCAACTAGCCTTAATCATACCGGGTATTTGTCCTGATGCTGCTAAGTCTCTTAATGCAATCCTAGATAACTTTACTCTTCTGTAAAAACCTCTTGGCCTTCCTGATAATTCACATCTATTTCTAACTCTTACAGCACATCCATTTTTGGGCAAAGAAGCTAACTTTGTAACAGCTTGGAATCTATCCTCAGGAGTTGTCTTTTTATTCATTATAATTTTTTTTAACTCTTTTCTTTTCTCAGAGAATTTTTCAACTTTTTTTATTCTCGACTTATTTTTTTCTATAGCACTTTTTTTTGCCAAAACTTTCTCCTTTAAATATTAATAGGTAAATTAAACTTCTTTAATAATTCTAGTCCCTGCTTNTCATTTCTTGCACTTGTAACTATTGTAATATCCATGCCTCTAAGTTCATCTAAATTATCGTAATCTATTTCAGGAAATACAATTTGTTCCTTCAGTCCAAGAGAATAGTTACCTCTTCCATCAAAGCTTTTTTTTGAAAGCCCTCTAAAGTCTCTTACTCTAGGCAAAGCAATATTAACTAATCTATCCAAAAATTCATACATTCTAGTTTTTCTTAAAGTAACTTTTACTCCTACATTGCTACCTTCTCTTAGTTTAAACCCTGCAACAGACTTTCTAGCCTTGGTAACAACTGGCTGTTGTCCGCTGATTAATTTCATTTCATTAAGAGCACTCTCTATTTTTCCTTTTTCCTGGGAGGCTTTACCTACACCCATATTTACCGTAATTTTTTTGATCTTTGGCACTGCCATATCATTTTTTATTTTCAAACTCTCTTTAAGAGATTTTTTAATTTCTTTTTCGTATAATTCTTTTAATCTAGCCATTATTTATCAATAACCTCTCCAGTAAGTTTGCTAAAACGAACTTTTCTTCCATCTTGTAAAAATTTATAACCAATTTTCGTTGCTTTATTTTTTGTACTCTCCAAAAATGCAATATTAGAAATATTTATGGGACTTTCTTTCTCCTTTATACCCCCCGGATCATTTTGAGTAGGTTTAGTGTGTCTTTTCANTATGTTAATTCCTCTAACAGTTGCCTTATTTTTTTCAGGAAATATCTTAAGCACTTCTCCTGTGTCNCCTTTATTTTTTCCTGCANNNACTATAACTTTNTCTCCNTTTTTTAATTTTATTTTAACAACCATTACAAAACCTCCGGAGCAAGAGAAACAATTTTCATAAACTTCTTTGCTCTTAATTCCCTAGTTACAGGTCCAAAAATTCTAGTTCCTATAGGCTCTTGTTGTTTGTTAATTAAAACTGCAGCATTTTTATCAAACCTTATGGCGCTTCCATCATTTCTTCTAATTTCTTTTGCAGTTCTAACTATTACTGCGTGATGNACATCACCCTTATTTACTTTTCCTCTAGGTATAGCCTCTTTTATAGAAACTATTATNACATCTCCTACGCTAGCAAATCTCCTTTTTGAACCTCCAATAACCTTTATGCATTGGACTCTTCTAGCTCCTGAATTATCTGCTACTTCTAAATTGGTCTCATTTATTATCATTTTTATTCCTAACTCTAAATAACTACCCAAGTTTTTAATTTAGAAATTGGCTTAGTTTCTTGTATAGATACCTTATCTCCAATTTTTAAACCATTACTTTCATCATGGGCATGATATTTTTTGTATTTTTTNATATACTTTTTGTAAATAGGATGTTTTAGCATCCTTTCAACTTTTACTACAACAGTTTTAGTGTTGCTTGCACTACATACAGTACCATTTAGAACTCTTCTAGGCATTAGCTTTTTTCTCCTCTAAATTAAGTAAAGTTTTTATTCTAGCAATTTCTTTTCTAACCACCTTAATCCTTGATGGTTTTTCTAACTGACCCATAGATTTTTGAAACCTTAAGTTCATTCCTTCTTTTTTATAGTTAGAAAGGAGTACCTCTAGCTCATCTGCAGTTTTAGACTTTAAATCTGTTTTTGCCATACTATAGTCTAACTCCTCTAGTAATAAATTTAGTTTGTATAGGTAATTTTGCTGCACCTAACTCAAAGGCCCTTTTAGCAAGTTCTTCACTTACTCCATCTAATTCAAATAATATTCGCCCTGGCTTAATTCTGCAAGCCCAATATTCTGGCGTTCCTTTTCCCTTACCCATTCTAACTTCAGCTGGTTTTTGTGAAACAGGCAAGTCTGGAAATATTCTTATCCAAACTCTTCCTTGCCTTTTTATATGTCTAGTTATGGCTCTCCTGGCCGCTTCAATTTGTCTTGCAGTTATTCTTTCAGGTTGTAACGCCTTAAGCCCAAATGCTCCAAAATTCAAAGTAAAACCACCTTTAGCATTTCCGTGGATTCTTCCTTTGTGTGCTTTTCTATATTTAGTTTTTTTGGGAAATAACATATTTTATTTATCCTTACTCTTGTTAAAAGAAGGTTTAGTTATATCAGTTTCTTTTTTTTCGTCTCCAGTTTTTTCTCCCTTATAAACCCAGACCTTAATACCAATTGTTCCATACGCCGTGTGAGAGGTTGATACACCATAATCAATATCTGCTCTCAAAGAATGCAGTGGTACTCTACCTTCTCTATACCATTCAATTCTAGCTATTTCAGCTCCNCCTAANCTTCCACCTGAAACAACTTTTATTCCCTNTGCTCCTAATCTCAAGGCAGACTGTATAGCTCTTTTCATAGTTCTTCTAAATGAAGCTCTTCTCTCAAGTTGCTCTGCTATATTATCTGCAATCAATTGAGCATCTAGCTCAGGCTTTCTAACCTCTACTATATTAAGCTGAACATCACCACTAGTGATTTTAGAAATTTTTTGTTTTATTTTTTCAATATCACTTCCTTTTTTTCCTATAACTACCCCTGGTCTAGCTGTATGAATAGTAATAATTGCTTTTTTAGCTGGTCTTTCGACAATGACCTTACTTACAGCAGCTTGTTTTAATTCTTTGCGAATATAATTTTTTATTTTTAGATCTTCATGCAAAAGGTTGGCATACTCTTTTCCTTTGGCATACCATTTAGAGCTCCAATCCTTATTAACACTTAATCTCAATACTATTGGATTAACTTTTTGACCCATTATTTTTTCTCCTCAGATTGCTTTAGTGTTATAGTAAGTTTACTAAATGGTTTTAAAATTCTTGCTGCTCTGCCTCTCGCCCTAGCTCTCAATCTTTTCATTACCATTGCTTTTCCAACAAAAGCCTCTTCAACTACTAACCTATCAATATCTAGAGCATAATTGTTTTCGGCATTAGCGATAGCTGAATTTAAAACCTTTAAAACATCCTTAGATATTCTTTTTCTTGAGAAAGTTAAATTGTCTATTGCTTTTTTTATACCCTTTCCTCTAATTGATTTAGCTACTAAATTNAGTTTCTGGGGACTTATTCTAAGATTGTTTGCTCTAGCAGTTGCTTTTGTATTTTCCATTTTCTAATTCCTGATTATTTTTTTGCCTTTTTATCAGCAGTATGCCCGTAATAGGTCCTAGTTGGAGAATATTCACCAAGTTTTTGTCCTACCATTTCTTCCGATATAAAAACAGGGATAAATTTTTTTCCATTATACACGTTAAAGGTCATACCTACAAACTGAGGAAGAATAGTAGACCTCCTTGACCAAGTTTTTATTGGCCTTGTATTATTTTCCTTTAGCTGGGTTTGTACTTTTTTTATCAAATGTCCATCAACAAATGGTCCTTTCCAAACTGACCTAGCCATAATTACCTACTATTCCTTCTTTTTAAAATAAATTTATCTGTTCTTTTATTATTTCTAGTTCTTTTTCCTTTTGTAGGAACACCCCAAGGAGTTACAGGGTTTCTTCCTCCTGAAGTTTTTCCTTCACCTCCACCATGAGGGTGATCAACAGGGTTCATTACTACACCTCTAACATGAGGTCTTTTTCCAAGCCACCTGCTTCTTCCTGCCTTTCCTGATTTAATATTTTGATGGTCTGGGTTAGACACTACCCCAATAGTAGCCCTACACGANAANGGAACTAATCTTTGCTCACCTGAAACCATTTTTAGCATAGCNTTATTTTTGTCTTTACCTACTAACTGTACNGAGGAACCAGCAGACCTNGCAATCTGACCNCCTTTTCCTGGCTTTAATTCNACATTATGTAATANGGTTCCTGCAGGTATATTTTTCATTGGCAAACAATTCCCAGGTTTTATATCAACACTATTACCTGAAATCACTGTATCAGAAACTTTTAGTTTTTGAGGAGCTATTATATAGCTAAGATTTCCATCTTCATATTTAATTAAAGCAATAAAACAAGTTCTATTTGGATCGTATTCTAGTCTAATTACTTCAGCCTTTTTATCGTCATAATTTCTTTTAAAATCTATTACTCTATAGTTTCTTTTATGACCTCCACCTTTCCACCAGACAGTTATTCTTCCTTTATTATTTCTTCCTCCTGATTTAGACAAACCCTGAGTTAACTTCTTAACAGGGCCTCCTTTATGTAGTTTTGTTTTATCAACTAGAACTAAAGACCTTCTAGATGGAGTAGTTGGTTTAAAATTCTTTAATGCCATATTAACTTACCCCTCCGCTATAATCCAATGTTTCACCTTTTACTAAAGTTATAACTGCTTTTTTAAAATCACTTCTCTTACCTTTAGTTCCTTTAAATATTTTTTTCTTACCTTTAACCTTAATAGTATTTACAGCTTTTACTTTTACTTTAAAAACCTTTTCAATAGCTTTTTTTATTTCATCTTTAGATGAGTCTATTCCTACTTTAAAAACAAACTGATTATTTTCAGAAATTTTAGTAGATTTTTCTGTAACTACAGGAAATTTTATAATATCGTAAAAATTTTTCATTTATTTATACACATCCTCAACATGCTGAATGGCTTCCTTAGAAAGAACTAGTGTCTTTCTTTTTAAAATTAAAGCAGCATTAATTCCTTTACAAGAAATTAAGTCGCAGTTCTTCAAGTTTTTAATAGATAACTGAAAGTTCTTATTAACCTTATCTGTTTCTAAAAAAGTAGCTGACTCAATACCAAGTTTTTTAATTTTTGTATTTAAATCTTTTGTTTTAATTTTACTCAATTCTAATTTATCTATAACTTTTATATTTCCTTCTCTAAGCTTAGTAGAAAATAATACTCTAAATGCATTTTTTCTTAATTTCGAGTTAAGTTTATATTCATGGCTTCTCGGAGTAGGACCATGAACAACTCCTCCTCCTTTGAATTGAACGACTTTTTTTGAACCGTGCCTTGCACGTCCCATCCCCTTTTGTTTGTAAATTTTAGCAGTTGATCCAGTTATTTCTCCTCTTTCTTTAACCTTGTGAGTTCCTTGCCTCTTCTTTGCCAATTGCCAATTAACTAGTCTAGCAATAATTCCATTATCCTCCTTAGCTTGAAATACTTTTTCAGATAAGGCTATATCCTCTAAAGGCTTATTATCTAGATTAGTAATTTTTATTTTTGTCTTACTTGCCATCTGTATCTACTTTGTTTTTATCATTGCTAATTATTTCATCCGCTTTTTTTTCAACTTTCTCTTCTGGAGAATTTTCTTTAGATTCTTTATTATTTATTTTTTCTTCTGAAGGAATATCCTCTTTTTTAAAATTCTTTGAACCAATTGGATATGGTGCATGGGGTGGTAGAACTTTCTTTTTGGCATCAGTAATTGAAACCCATCCGCCAATTGACCCTGGAACACCTCCTTTAACTAAAAGCAAGCCTCTTTCTTCATCTATAGATACCACCTCTAGATTTTGCATAGATACAGTTTTGTTTCCTAACTGACCTGCCATCTTTTTTCCTTTCCATACCTTTCCTGGATCTTGGCTATTTCCAGTTGAACCATGACTCCTGTGAGAAATAGAAACTCCGTGACTAGCTCTTAAGCCAGAAAAATTATGTCTTTTCATACCGCCTGCAAAACCCTTTCCTATTGAAGTAGCCTTTACATCAACAAACTGTCCAACAACAAAATGCGAAACATCAATCATTGTTCCACTTTCAACTAAACTATCTTCAGAAACTCTAAACTCCTTAATTTTTTTTACTGGTTCAGTTTTTAATTTTGCAAAAAAGCTCTTTTCTGGTTTATTTAATTTTGCTGGCTTGCTCTCACCAAAACCTACAACCAAAGCATTATAGCCATCTTTATCTGTTTTTCTTAATTTGAGGACTTTAGCAGAAGGTATTTCTAGAACAGTAACGCTGTTGTGCTTTCTGTTCTGGTCAAAAACACGAGTCATACCAATTTTTTTAGCCATTAACCCCGTTCTCATAACTTTATCTCCACATCAACACCAGCAGCTAAGTCTAATTTCATTAAAGCATCTACTGTTTGAGGAGTAGGAGAAACAATATCCAAAACTCTTTTATAGGTTCTAATTTCAAATTGTTCCCTTGATTTCTTATCTACGTGAGGTGACCTATTAACTGTAAATCTTTCAATTTTTGTAGGTAAAGGAATAGGACCTCTTACATCAGCTCCCGTTCTTTTTGCAGTATTTACTATCTCATGAGTTGAATTATCTAGAACTCTATGATCAAATGCTTTTAACCTTATGCGTATGTTTTGATGTTCTGCCACTGTAATTCAACCCTCTAATTTTTACTCAATAATTTCTGATACTACACCTGCACCAACAGTTTTGCCACCTTCTCTAATAGCAAACTTAAGTCCTTTTGTCATAGCAATAGGAGAAATTAAGTTAACTGTTAAGCCAATGTTATCTCCAGGCATAACCATTTCAGTACCACTAGGCAACTCAACTGTTCCTGTTACATCTGTAGTTCTAAAATAAAACTGAGGTCTATAATTTCCAAAAAATGGAGTATGTCTACCTCCTTCTTCTTTTGTTAATACATAAGTTTCTGCTTTAAATTTAGTGTGTGGTTTAATAGATCCTGGCTTGGCAAGAACTTGACCTCTTTCAACATTTTCTCTATCTATNCCTCTCAACAAAGCCCCTATATTATCTCCAGCCTCTCCTCTGTCTAATAACTTTCTAAACATTTCAACGCCGGTACAAACTGTTTTAGTAGTATCCTTAATACCAATAATTTCAATTTCGTCATTAACATTAATTACACCCGACTCAACTCTTCCTGTCACAACCGTACCTCTTCCAGAAATAGAAAATACATCTTCTATAGGCATTAAGAAAGGTTGATCAACAGGTCTTTCAGGCTGAGGAACGTATTTGTCGACCTCTTCCATAAGCTTGAGGATGGCAGGCGCTCCTATATCTGACTTATCACCTTCTAATCCTTTTAATGCAGANCCCTTAATTATAGGAATATCATCTCCNGGAAATTCNTATTTAGATAAAAGTTCTCTAACTTCCATCTCCACAAGTTCAAGTAATTCAGGGTCATCAACTTGGTCTACCTTGTTTAAAAAAACAACTAGTGCAGGAACTCCAACTTGCCTAGCTAAAAGTATGTGTTCTCTTGTCTGTGGCATTGGGCCATCAGATGCAGAAACTACAAGTATACCTCCATCCATTTGTGCAGCACCTGTTATCATATTTTTCACATAATCAGCATGTCCTGGACAATCAACATGAGCATAATGCCTATTACCTGTTTCATACTCTACATGAGCTGTATTAATTGTAATACCTCTTTCTTTCTCTTCTGGCGCCTTATCAATCTCATCATATGCAATACTTGTTGCGCCTCCTGTTTCTGCTAATACCTTAGTTATAGCGGCGGTAAGTGTTGTCTTACCGTGATCCACATGTCCAATAGTACCAATATTTACATGTGGTTTGGTTCTTTCAAATTTTTCTTTAGCCATATCAAATCTCCGTTTTCAAAATTAAAATATTATTATTAACTCGCTAGCTTAGCCTTCAACTCTTCTTCAACCATTGCTGGTACTAAATCATACTTATCAAATTGCATTGTGTAAACAGCCCTTCCTTGAGTCATTGACCTAAGATTGTTAACATATCCAAACATTGTAGCTAGAGGAACATTAGCTTTAACTAAGGTAGCATTTCCTTGTGGATCCATACCCTGAACTTGCCCTCTTCTACTATTTAAATCACCTATGACATCACCAACAAATTCCTCTGGAGTAACCACTTCAACTTTCATCAAAGGCTCAAGAAGTTTAGGACTTGCTTTTGATAAAGCATCCTTAAATGCTGTTCTTCCTGCAATCTCAAAAGCCATCACACTAGAGTCAACATCATGATATGCTCCATCATACAAAGTAACACTTACATCAATAACAGGATATCCTGCAACAACTCCATTTTGCATAGCACCCTCTATACCCTTTTGAACACCAGGTATATACTCTTTAGGAATATTGCCACCAACAACTTTATTAATAAATTCTAAACCACAACCAGGCTCGCCTTTTTTAACTATCATTTTAACCCTAGCAAACTGTCCTGCACCTCCCGATTGTTTCTTATGAGTATAATCAACGTCTGAGTCGGATGTGATAGTTTCTCTGTATGCTACTTGAGGAGCTCCAACATCAGCCTCAACTTTAAATTCTCTTTTCATTCTGTCCACAATAATATCAAGATGTAATTCTCCCATTCCTTTAATTATGGTTTGTCCACTTTCATTATCAGTAGAAACACCAAATGAAGGGTCTTCTGCAGCAAGCCTAGTGAGCGCTTCTGACATCTTCTCTTGATCTGCTTTTGTTTTTGGTTCTACAGCAACCTCTATAACTGGATCAGGAAAATCCATTCTCTCCAAAATTACTTTGTTATTAACATCACTGAGAGTATCTCCCGTTGTTACAGATTTTAAACCACAAATAGCTATAATATCTCCTGTTCGGGCTTCTTTAATATCTTCTCTGCTGTTAGCATGCATTTGAAGCATTCTACCTATTCTTTCTTTTTTTTCCTTAACGGTATTCTCGACTGTGCTACCACTCTGCAGCACCCCTGAATAAACTCTTGCAAAAGCTAGTGTACCAACAAAAGGGTCTGTCATTATTTTAAATGCTAAGGCAGAAAATGGTTCATCATCTGAACATTTTCTTTGTAACTCTTTCTCGCCATCCATGGCAACACCATTAACGGGAGGTAAGTCAAGGGGTGATGGCAAGAAATCTATAACAGCATCTAACATAGGTTGTACACCTTTGTTTTTAAATGCTGAACCACATAAGGTAGGAACAAAATCTCCTTTTAGTGTTCCTTTCCTGATACAGCTCTTAAGAGTGTTAACATCAGGCTCATTGCCTTCTAAATATTGTTCCATTACTCCATCATCTTGTTCAACAGAGAGTT
>NHEU02000043.1 GCA_002171495.2 Alphaproteobacteria bacterium TMED93 | reverse complement strand
TCCTTTATTTTTATCTCTAATAAATAATAGTGTTAAATCTACTATTTTTGCACCTACTGATGAAGCTTTTAAAAAAATGCCTAATTCTTTTAAAAGAGATATAAGACAAAATAATATTAAAGTTACTACTAAACTAATACTGTCCCATATTTATAGTGGTGATAGTTTAGCTAAAGATAATTTAAAAAATGATGGAATGGCACTGAGTTTAGATGGAAGCATCTACTATACTTATGAGGTAGGAGACCTATTTGTAAAGGATATTATAATTCAAGGGGAGCCATTTATAGTAGATAATTTTAGAGTTATTCCAGTTGAATGTGTAATGTTTTTACAACAATCTAGTAAAGATAGAAGGTTAGATGCTAAAATAAGAGAAGAGTTTGCTCTTACTACTTGCTGTTTACAGACAGAGTTAGAGTTCAAAAAGTTTTATGAAAATCTAAAATAATTTACTTAATTTTTTGTTTGACTTAATTTTAGCTATTCTTTTTCTCCATAAAACATAGCTTCTCTTTTTAAGGTTCTTTCTTAAAATTTTTTTTACATCATTTTCATTTAAGCTTTCAGTTTCACTGATTGCTTCAAAGTCGGTTTTGTCACACCAAGCCCTTTCAATTAACTCATGTGTATTAAACTTATTAGACACTCTACTTTATTTCTTTAATATTTCAACTGAGTTATTTGATGGATCATTGATGTATACTGATGAAGTACCGTCTCTATGTTTTTTTAATTTACCATAGTCTTCAGCATTCGCTTTTTCAAAAGCAATATGAGGGGGATGCATATTAGGTAAAACTAGTGCTAAACTAATATTATCATAATTAAGTAAAGCCCAGGTATCATCTTGATATGTAATTTTACATTCTGTATTGCTAGTATACCAATTAATACTTTCCTGAATATTTTTAACTTCAATTGCTATATGATGTATTTTATCCACAATAATTAATACGTTTAATTTTCATAGTTAGATTATACAATATTTATCGTAAATCAATAAAATTTATAATTAACTATCTAATATTAAATTGGTAAACCCTACAATGAATAGAGGGATTTGAAGACCAAAATTAGTTAATATCGCTTTATCTTTAGATATGAATCCTGCAACTGTCCATCCTATAACCCCTAATCCGTGAAAAAAAAGATTAGTTGGATAGAGGTTAAGGTTTGTAAGTAGTATCCCGGTTAATACTAAAAAAGTACTAATCCATTTTAAATATTTTTTTAAAAACATATTTCCTCTATTTATTATTAAAAGTATAGGTACTATAAATAATACTTGTAATTAAATAAAGTTATTTACAATACTTTTTTTTTAAATAGGCACAAAAACTATTAATAGAGGTTTTGTTTAAGGATTGAAGTTTGATTTTTTCTATTACTAAATTACTTTTTTTATTTTTTTTATGAGAGTAAAGGGGGTCATAGTATTCTAATATTAATTGCGTGGCTAATGCTTTCCAATTTTTTTTAGCATAATTTATTTTCCACTTTTCTACAATTTCACGTCCTAGCTTAGTATTTGCATATGCAAATAGTTCATTGAAACTATTTTTTTTTAAAATAAATTTAGAATAATCTTTCACTAAAAACGATGCTCTTGCATCTATATTTGTCTCAATGTCTATACAAGGTGAATTTTCAATTTTAAATAGAAGATTTGAAGGGAGAAAAAGGTTTCCTATTTTACTACTCTCGCTTTCTACAAAAACAGGTTTATTTTTTTTTAATTTTCTAAGTTCAAAATATATTAAACTTTCAAACAACTTCTGAGATGGTTGTTCTTGGTTAGGGTGTTTGCCTAATAGAGATCCTTTGTGTTTTGCTATTTTTTCTAAATTCAATACATTGCCTTCATTATTTAAAAGTGTCTCTAAAATTTTGGTTTTAGCTGTTCCTGTCTTACCTCTTAGCACAATAAATTTAAAGTTATTTACAAGCTTATTTAAAGAATTAATGATTTCCTTTCTGTAAGTCTTATATCCACCCTTAAGTAAATAAACCTCCCAGCCAATTTCAGATAAAGTAATAGAAATTGCATTAGATCTTTGTCCACCTCTCCAACAATATATTAATGGTTTCCAATTGCCTTGATTATGAATAAATTTTTTTTTAATTAGAATGGATATATTTTTAGAAATAAATGAGGCACCTAATTTTTTTGCTTTAAATGGACTATCTTTTTTATAAATAGTTCCTATAAGCTCTCTTTCATTATTTTTTAATACTGGTAAATTAATTGAACCTGGTATATGGTCTAATTGAAATTCATTAGGGCTTCTAACATCAATAATTTGATTAATTTTTTTTGTATTCCAATTAGTTATATATTTTATAGGCATTATAAAATTTTGATTTTATTATCATTAAAAGAAATATTTCCTATTTCAGAAAAAGTAATATCATTTTCAGATAAGTCCTTAATAATCTTGTGATTTCTATTAACTATAAATAAAAAACCACCTGCTGTTTGAGGGTCAAATAATATATTTAGATATTTTCTATTTTTAACTAATACGTTTAACTTATTGTTTATACTGCTTTTATTAGAGTAAGTTAAACTAGATGTGACCTTTTTTATCAAAGCCTCTTTGGCGCCTTCAAGTATAGGGATTTTATCTAGATATATTTTAGCTCCTTTAAACATTTTATTTCTTAATAATAAATTATTAAGGTGCAAAGCTAGTCCAAAACCTGATATATCTGTAATATCTTTTATTTTATGTTTCTTAAATAATTTATATAATAAAAAGTTTGAACCAATCATTTCATTAATTACTTCATTATAATACTTGCCAGATATAATTTTATTATTCAAACCTGCCATTATCAAAGCAGTGCCAAGTTTTCCTGTCATTATAATTTTAAGCTTTTCTTTTGTATTTTTCTTATATTTCTTAACTGTATTTTTTTTCCCTATAAGAGAAAAGCCTAAAGTAGTTTTTCCTTCTTCTATACTGTAGCTGTGTCCTCCCGTTACAGTGCTTCCAAATTCTTTAAATATTGTATTAGCTCCTTCTTTAATTTGATATATATCTCTTCTCTGAATCTTACTTAAAGACAGAGGTATACCCAAAATCATTTGTGCTGATAAAATTTGTGAGTTTGAAGCAACTAAATCATTTAATGCATGTTTAGCAGCAAGTTTTCCCAATAAATATAAGTCATCAATTATAGAAGTAATTATATCTACAGTATGAACTAATTGATTAGCGCCTTTAATATCATTGGCATCGAATGATCCTTCTTTAAAATTATTTATGAATATCTTGTCTAATACTGTTTGAGGCACTTTACTACCACAGCCTGCACATTGCATATTATGTTCACTTGGTTCATTACTATTTTGATTAGTTATTAAATTTTTATTATGATAATTAAAATTTTTATAATTCTTTATAAACCTTTTATCAATATATCTTTTTAATTGCCAAAAAAACTTGCTTTTTAAAGATAAAAAATATTTGCTTCCTAATGCCTTGCCATTAGTTAAACCTATTATTGATAGATATGACCTTTGTGGTAAGTATTTAATTAAACTTTTATTTTTATATAGTCTTTCCAAATTTTTTTTAAGAGTTTTTGATTGTCTTACTGCGTAAACTCCTGCTTTGACTAATTTATAGTTTTCAATATCTGCAATATCTCCACTAGCAAAGATATTAGGATTTGTTTTGGTTTGTAAAGTATTTAAAACAGAAATAAAGCCACTTTTAGAAACTTTTAAATCTGAACTACTTACTAAATCAGGAGGCCAAGCATCAGTAGCAAGAATAGTGCAACTACATTTTAATTTACGTGAGCCATTAATTTCAATATACGACTTATTAACTTTAGTCACGTTGCTGCTATATAATATATTTATATTTTGCTTAATTAACTCATTTTTTAAAGAGCGCTTTACAGATAGAGGGTAATTTTTCATTAAATCATTATTTTTAGATATTAATATAATATTTTTATTTATATTACTTTTCCTAAATCTTTCTTTAAGGGCCAATGAGACTTCTACTCCTGCTGCTCCTCCTCCAATAATAGCTACATTATTACTTTTATTTTTAACAATAGATAAAATTGTACTTTTAATCTCTGATATTGGCTTTAGGAAAAGGGCGTTTTTATTTGCTCCAAAAATATTCTTTGTATTTGATTTTATTCCTAAATTTATTGATAAAAAATCAAACTTCATAGGTGCTCTATCTTTAAGATATATTTTTTTTTCTTTTGCAGATATATTTATAACTTCAGCTACTACAACGTTGATATTGTACTGGTATGATAATTTGATTAAGTCAATATTAATTTCATCCCAACTATATATACCCTCAATATAGCCTGGTACCATTCCTGAATATGTAGTATGAAAGTTTTTCGAAACTAATGTTATTCTAAGGCCTTGTAATTTTATTCTTCCTAAATATTTTATAACTTCTATGTTTGCATGACCTGCACCTAAAAGAATAAGATCTTTTTTTATTACATTTTTTTTTGTTTTAAGCATATGATATATTAACAAAATAATATTTTTTTTAACTATATAAAGATAAATTGGAGATAAATATGAGTGAAATGATTAGAGAAGGAGATAATTTACCTGATATTGCTGTAAAGGCTATTGTAAAAGATGAGATAAAGGATATTAAGTTAGGTTTATTGTTTGCAGACCATTCTCTTATGCATCCTAAAGATAAAAAAATTGTATTATTCTCTGTACCTGGAGCATTTACACCAACCTGTTCAGCTAAGCATTTACCAGGTTTTTTAACTTACGCTAGTGCATTTAAGGAAAAAAAAATTGATGAGATAGTTTGTCTATCTGTAAACGATCCTTTTGTAATGAAAGCTTGGTGTGATGCGAACAAGGCAGGAAATGATATTATTTTTATTGCTGATGGCAATGCTAGCCTATCAAAGTCTATTGGTTTAACTTTTGATGGTTCAATGTATTCTTTGGGTGTAAGATCTCAGCGTTTTGCAATGATATTAACAGGCCTTAAGGTAGAAAAGTTATTTGTAGAAAAACCCGGTGTCTTTGATGTATCAAGTGCTCAAAAAGTACTTGCTAGTTTAGTGTAAGTAAATTTCTTAGAACTCTACATTAAAGTATTGTATTTATTAATTAAATTTTTATCAAATCCCACTATTATTTTTCCATTTCTTCTAAATTTATTTGCTTTAGAAATTGCTTTTTTAATATCTTTAACATGATAAATTTTATCAACTTTTGTATATAATATATTTTTGATAATTAACTCTGTTAAATGATTGTAAAGATTTGTCTTATCTTTATAGGACATTTTTTCAAGCCACAGTGATAACCAAAAACCTTTTAGTGATATATTTTTAAATATTATTTTATGTGANTCAATTTCAATATTTTTTCCTGATAATAATCCATAGTTAATTATTGTTCCATGATTTTCAATATGTGCAGACCATTTATTTACCTTATGACCACCAATAGCATCAATAAATAATTTTACACCTAAGGTATTTTTTGATTTAAATTTATTATTATCAAGTATAACTTTATAAGCTCCTAACTTTTTTAATTTGTTAATTAATTCTTTTCTTCTTACTAAATTATAGGTTTTTATCTTATAGTATCTTGCCAACTGAATAATATAGCTGCCAACACCAGAGTTAGAGGCATTCTGTAAAACTTTATCACCAACACTTAATTTGACATAATTATTTAGCATCAAATATGCAGTTGCTGGGTTAACTTTNAACATGCTTGCTTGTAATAAATTAATGTTGTTGTTTACCTTTATCAGGTTGTTTTCTTGAACCTTAATTATTTGCGCCCAATTATTCCTTGTGAGAGGCATTACTATATCACCTATATNGAAACTTTTTACTTTTTTTCCAATTTTTATAACTTTAGCTATACATTCTGCTCCTATAGATGCTGGAAAAGATGAAGGAGGGGTAGCATACCTTCCCTCAACAAGTAGCAAATCAGCTGGATTAATAGGGAAAAAAATTACCTCTATTAATATTTCGTTAAACTTTAAATTTTCATTAATATTATATTCAGTTACATATAACTGTTTTTCAGGTTTACCTAACATTTTAAATTCTACTTTATAAGGCATAATTATTTAAGTATAATANAGTATGAAATATTTTTATATATTATTGTTAATATTTAATCCTTTAAATCTATTTGCAAATATAGCTATTGAAAGTAGTTGTCAAAATTTAATTAAAGCGCTTGAATTAAATACAGGAGCATATAATAAATGTTTATTTTCTAAGGTTGGGGAAAAATATACGGCAGAAGAATTAAAAGCATGTCAAAGCCATTACCTCAATGAAGTTGAAAGATTATCTTATGTATTCAAAAATATATGCAAATAATAAGATACTAAATTAAATTTACTTTTTCATTGCAATATTGTTTATATATTCATTAGCTGTCATCTTATAATATTTAACATTTTCTAATTTTAAATCTATAGGTTTAGGATCTATAACTTCTATTAAAGATTCATTAGTAAGTCCATAATTTAATGCAATAGAAGTAATATTTACACTAAAAGAAGTACCTAAGAAAATTATTTTTTTTGCCTTTTGCATCCAGCTTTCAGCTTCATGCATTCTATAAATGTTTGTATAAAATTCATCAAATAATAAAACAAAAGGCTTTAAAGATTTCATTTTTTCAGGCTTTTTTGTAGTTCTTGATATATTAAAACAATCTAATAAAGTTTTAGTAAGTCTTTCCTTGTCGTTTTCATCAGGGCATTCATTTGAAACTCTTTTCCAAGGAGCATCTAATATTTCTACTTGCAAGCCTTGTTCATGGAAAAAAGTTACTTTATCAAGTCTACCATGAATTGCTATATAGTTTTTATTTCCAGCCTTTCCATCTAATCCATCTATATTTTGTGTTATTAACATTTTGCTTGATAGCCATTTATGAACATTATTAGGAAGTACATTTCTGTATTTAGCAAATCTTTTATAATACCAAACTAAAAACTCTTCAGGGTTATTTTCGTACATGTATCTTGTTGCCATTTCTTGAGGAGTATAATTCTTGCTCCCTATAGTCCAAAACCCATCTTTACCCCTAAAAGTAGGAATGCCGCTATCTGCACTTACACCAGCTCCAGTAATATACAGTTCATACTTCATAATAAAGTATATAAATTAAAATTTGTTAAACATACAACTTTGTGAATAAAATTAATTGTAAACACGCTTAAGTGCACTTAATTTTTAAAAAACTTCTATCATCTAAATAATTAATGGCATAAAAGCACTTTTTATTTATTAAAAAAATATATTTTTCGCTTGCATCAATTATTTTTACAGTTCCTACACCGGCATCTTGTATAGTTTCTCTTTCAGGTAAAATCCAAATTCTTTTATTCTCTTGATCTATAAGTTCACCAAGGCCTTTGATTGTAGTCATATTATCAACTTCCTCTACATAAAAAATAATTTTTGTTTTTCCATAGTTTCCTTTGTTGTCCTGCCAGTTACCTACAGCCTCAGATATAGAAAATTTNNACCCCTTNCTNGTTTCAANTTNATTTGATGAATGAGTNGCAAAACTAGATATTATGTATTCATCATTCGAATAAAGAATATTTATAAATATAAATTTTAATAATAGAAAAAAAAATACTTTCATACTAATATTTTATATATTAAATAATAAATTAATACGATTAAAAAATGCGGTTATTTTTACTTTTTCTATTATATTTTCTAAATTTTTTCTTACATTCCCAAAGTGTAGAATTAAAAAAAGAATATAAATTAACTAATAAGCATTTTAAAGAAAAGAATTTCGACCAAGCTTTATTAAGCAATGAAAGGGCGTTATTTTTGTCTATTAAAGAATTTGGAACAAGTCATCTTACTACAGCTACTCTAATAGAAAATAAAGGAAGGTTGCTATTAGCGCTAAATAAATATCAAAAAGCTGAAATTCAGTTTAGAGAGGTCTTAAGCATAAGANATAAATTAATCGATGGGTATAATCCTGATATTGCTGAGGCATTAAATTATCTTGCGCTGTCCTTGCGCAAACAAAATAAATTAGAAGAAGCTATTATAGAACATAATAAGGTTTTAAATATTATGGGTAATATAATTGCCAATAACCCAGGGCAAATATCTGAATTGAGTAGAAGATCTGCACTTTACAGAGCAAGAGCTTATCAAACTAAGGGACAGCTTCTTATTTCTGAAGGGAGTTATTTAGAAGCTGCAGGAAACTTTAAAATCGCAGTAAAAATATTTGAAAGAACATTGGGTAATAATAAAAAAGAGCTAGAAACTTTAAAATTAGAAATAAAAAAATTAAATGAAAAAATAAACTAGGGTATTTACAGGAGAATATATGATTATTGAAATGAGAACTTATAGAATTAAGCCTGGTGAGCTACAAAACTTTATAAATATATATGATAAAGAAATAAGAGAAATTCACACTAAAGTATTAGGAAATCAAATTGGTTTTTTTTATACAGAATTTGGTAATGTTAATGAGGTAGTGCACCTTTATGGTTACAATAGTTTTGAAGAAAGACAATCAAGAAGAGAGATACTAAACAAAAGACCTGAATTTCATGCTTACATTAGTAAAGTAAAGGATATCATTGTTGATATGAAGAACCAAATTATGCTTCCTACTAGTTTTTCAAAGATAAAATAATAAGATTTTAGTAATTTATTAATGAAAAAAAAATAGTACTTGATATTAATGATAGTAATATGTTTTTTTTAGATAAATAATATATAGTTATTAAAAATAAAATTGTAGTTAGTCTAGATGATAGTGAGGTTTGAATTAATATTCCCTCTGGAAAAAATATAATCTTAGTTATTACAGATATTATTATTCCCATAGAAATATATTCTATCCACTTAAAAAATCCAGAATGAATATTAATTTTTTTTGAGAATATTACTCCAGATGCTCTGCATAAATAAGTTGCAATTGAGGCTAATAGTATAGCAATGTATATATTTTCATTCATTTTAATTTTTCCTAAATATAAAAAATACTAAGGTCCCAGAAATCAAACCTGCTATCATAACACCCCAGTCATTTATTAAAAAATAAAGTAGAGGAGTTAAAATAATAGAAAGAATAAAAATAATAACTAATTGTTTAGTAACCAGATTTTTTAATGTCATAATCAAAAAGTACATTGGGTTAAAAAAAACTAATATAATCAATAATTTATAACTAACTATTGACGAAAAAATAAACCCAAGCATTGTGAATATAACAGAACTAATCCATAATGATCCAGCCAATCCAAAAAAGTATTGGTATCTACTACTGAAATTTATTTTTTTATAAATGGATATGTAATTAATCCAAGCTGTTACTGCAATAAAGTGACATAATATAAAATATTTCCATGGCTGTATTTTTTTATTTTTAACAGTTGGCATTATATGCATTGTCATAGGAAATAATCTTGCATTAGTAAACAAAACAGCAAAAAAAATATTTAGTAAATTTCCACCAGATAATACAGTTTCAACCATTACAAACTGTCCCGGTAATGCAAAAGCAAAGAATGTTGAAAGAAAACTTTGAAATAAATTAAAATTAGAGCTATTTAAATAAGCACCAAAAGTAAACATACTTAGTCCTAGCCCAATAATAGGTACGCCACAAGCATCACTAAAACCTTTTATGTAGTAGTTAGTGTTCATTATTGTTAATATAAAAATTCATTATGAATTAGTTTAGATGAACTATAATAATTATAAATACAATAATTAATTTTTAACAGACTAGGAGAATTATGAAACTTTGGGAATACAGAATAAAGCAATATACATACAACCTAGAAGCTAAAAACATACAAAAAAGAAGCAGACAAAACTATGAAGTAGAAGAGATATTAAGTGACTTTGGTAAGGAAGGGTATGAACTAGTAAATGTGATAACCGAGCCAATATTAGATGAAAAATATAACAATAATGGAGAATTTCTTAGAACATTCTTTCTAAAAAAAGAAAGAATTTGAAAGTAATAAATAATCTGTTATAAAAAACGCTATGGATATAGTTGATAAAAGAATTGTAATATTTGGTGGTACCTCAGGTATAGGCCTTGCAACTACTAAAATGTTGTCTAAAATGAAGGCTAAGCATATTTACTGCATAAGTCGAAACCCTGAAAAATTATCATTGGATAACTCTAATGTAGAATTAGTTAAGTTAGATGTATTAGATGAAAATAAGGTAGTTTCTTTTTTTGAAAAGACAGGAAGCTATGACATTTTAATCAATGCAGCAACGGGAGGAGAAAGAGCCATTGGCCCTTTTATGAATATGGAACTTGAAGGATACAGAAATTCTTTTAAAAAACTTTGGGGTTATACAAATACAGTTAGGTTTGGCCTGCATCAATTAAGTAAAGATGGATGTATAGTTTTAGTAAGTGGTTCTCCAGCAAGAAAGTGCAAACCAGGTCAAATAGCATTAGCTTCTGTAGGAGGTGCAGTTGAAGCTTTTTCAAGGTCAATTGCTTCTGAGATAATGCCTATTAGAATTAATATTGTTTCTCCTGGAATTATAGATACACCTATGGTGCCGTTAGAAGGAGAGGAAAGAGATGATTTTTATAAAAAAGTTACAAAAGATAACTTAATCCCTAGAGCAGGAAAAGCTGAGGAAGTTTCACAAGCAATATTGTTTGCTATACAAAATGATTTTATTACTGGTACTACTATTGATGTTGATGGTGGCTGGATTAATTCCTAAGAATTATTTTTCTCTAATAAATAAATTATTTTTGCTTTTTAATAGAATAAATAACTTTATTAAAAAAAATAAAATATATAAGATATTTTAATAGATGCAAATATAATGTAAATTTTTAATATGATTGATAACACTAATATATCTATTAATGGCATTGCCCATATTGCGTTGTCAGTAAAATCATTAAATATTGCTAAGGTTTTTTATAAGCAGTTAATGCCATTTTTGGGCTTGAGAATTATCCATGAAAGCAATAAAAGTATTTACTTTATAGGTAGTAGAACAGGAGTCTTAATTCAAGAAATAAACAAAAAAAATATTTTATCTAATTTTTCCCAAAACAACGTAGGGCTTCATCATTTTTGTTTTAGGGCTAGAGAAAAAAAACATATAATTTTAGTAGAAAATAAGCTTAAAAAAATAAAAGCTAATATTATAAGAGGGCCAATAGAAGGGACATGGGCTCCAGGATATTTTTATATATTATTTGAGGATCCTGATAAAATAAGGTTGGAAGTTAATTATGTTCCTGACAAAGGTGTTCTGAAAAAAAATATAAAGTTTAATCCTTCAAATGATTATTAGATACCTTAATAGTAGATGCTAAAATATTACTATCTACTCAATGTATTTTTTAAGATTGGGAGCAAAATATTTAGGCCCTTTTAATACTTTGCCATTCTCGTTATATATAGGTTTTCCATTCTCATCAAGTTTGCTCATATTTGAACTTTGTACCTCATCAAAGCATGCATCTAAGTCAATTCCAAAAGAATGGCCAGCTCCGTAAGTTACATATAGTATGTCTGTTAATGCATCTGCTACTTCCACTAAATTATTATCTTTAATTGCATCTTCTAATTCACTAAGCTCCTCTTTAATTAATGCTACTCTAAGCTTTAAGGTTTTATCATCTGGAAATTTTGGCTTATTAAGAACTTCTTGTCCAAAGGTCTCCATGAATTTCTTTACTTTTAAAAAATTTGTCATTTTTTTACCTTTCATATACTAGTTAGTTATTACTATAAATTTTAATAGTGATTTTATAATAATATAAAAGTGCTATAGTTATTATATGCGAATATTTTTTTTATTTTTATTTCTTTATACACCTATTTTAATAGCAGAGGAATATAATTTAAAAATGTTAGGAGAAAATAATATAAGAGAACTTATGGTTGAAAATGAAAAATTAGTTTTAGCTGAAACAGAGTTTAAGTGGACTGATTCTAATGCTAATTTTGGTAAAGGATTTTGTTTAGGAAGCATTAACTCATTTTTAGAAAGTGTAGAATTGAGTTTTTTATGTGAATTTCTTGACTATGAGGGAGAAAAATTTTGGACTAAAATTTACAGAAAGTCATCTGAACTATCTACAGGTATAGGAATACAAAAATATATTAAAACTTCAGAAAAGTATAAAAAACTTTTAAATAAAGAGTGTAAGTATGCTGTATCATGGTTTGATAAGACTAGTTTTTTAATGGAACAAAAATGTAACATCAATTAAATTTCTTAGTTAATTATTTAACAGATCTATAGCTTTGAAATATTCTAAAAAAAAGATACTCTAATTAAGAGGTGTTTTATATTTAAAAACTTTAAACAAAAAAAAATAATTGTTAATGGCATAAAAATTAATTACAGAGTTGGAGGTAGTGGTCCAGCACTGTTGTTATTACATGGCTATCCTCAAACTCATATTATGTGGAGAAAAATTGCGGATCAACTATCAATAAACTTTACTGTAATATGTTCTGATTTAAGGGGGTATGGTGATAGTGACAAGCCACCTTCAGACAGCAAACACTTGACTTATTCCAAGACTAAGATGGCCTCTGACCAACATAAACTAATGCTTAAGCTTGGTTTCAAAAAATATTTTCTAGCAGGTCATGACAGGGGCGGAAGGGTAGCACATAGAATGTCACTAAACTATAAACAAGTTATAAAAGTTATATTCTTAGATATCATTCCTACGAATACAGTTTTTGAGCTAGCTAATCAAGAATTAGCAAGGAAATATTATCATTGGTTTTTTTTGATTCAAAATTATCCCCTTCCAGAAAAATTAATTGGTTCTAACCCAGAGTTTTATTTAAAAAGTAAACTTAAGATGTGGAAGAGTACAAACAGCTTCATAGAGCCTAAGGCCATGAAAGAATACCTTAGATGCTTTTCAAAAAAAACTACAATTCATGCAAGTTGTGAAGATTATAGGGCGGCTTCATCTATAGATATTAAACATCAGGATAATGACAAAGATAAAAAAATTAATTGTCCTGTATTAGTTTTATGGGGAAAATATGGTACTTTGGAAAAATTATATGATCCTATTAAAGTATGGAATAAGTGGGCAAAAAATGTAAAAGGGCAAAGCTTTAAATGCGGACACTTTCTTCCTGAAGAAAAACCTGATGATACATTAAAAGCAATTATTAACTTTTGTAAGGTATAAATGTTTAGAAAAAAGCTATTTAAAACTTTTGAAAATATAAAAAAAATTTTTCTTAATTATTTAAGTGAAAATTTTTCTGAGTCTTTTATTAATATTTTAGAAATTACTATATTAAGTATTTTAACTATCATAATATTTTATTTTATATTTGTGGCCTTTACAGAAATTCTTCTTTTGTTAATACTATTCGTTCTAATTATGATTTATAGAAAACTTTAATAGGTAATTTATGTGTGGCAGGTATGCTCTTTTTTCTAAAAAAAAAGTTAATGATAAATTTAATGTAGAAATAAAAGTAAATTACAATATATCTCCTAATAAAGATGTGCTTGTAATAGATAATAATTTTGGTCTAAAAATTATGAAGTGGGGATTTAGTCCTAGTTGGTCGCAAAATAAACTAAATATAATTAATGCAAGAAGTGAAAGTTTGTATAATAAACATTCATTTAAGAATACTTTAAAATGTGTATTTATAGCAGACGGTTATTATGAATGGAAAAAAGATAAAGATTATAAGAGGCCTTTTTACCACTATCTAAAATCTAGTTTTTTATACTTTGCTGGTATATATAATGCTGCATCTGGTTGTTGTATAGTTACAACTAAAAGTTGTACAAGTATTTCGTATATACATGATAGAAAACCCATGCTTTTATTAGAAAAAGATATTAATAGCTGGTTAAATAATAGTTATGATTTAAGTAAAATTAATAGTATTGATCTGACTGTTCATGAAGTTAATACTAAAGTAAATAACCCTACTAATAATGATAAAAATATTATTAACCCAATTGATAATAATTTATATAAAAACTAAATGGCTTAAGTTAAGAAGTTAACAAAAGCCATGTTTATAACTAAAATTATTTAGTGAAATATAAAGTCTGTTCTCCTGAACTATAATTTTTTTCTGGATTAAAACTTGTCTTTGTAATTCCATAGCCCTTTACATTAGTGTAAATACCTGTGCCTCCAGTAATAACTGAACTACCAACACTTATACTATCTTGGTTTGTATCTTTAGGTGTTTGAGATGTTCCTGTAAAAGTCCCGTACATTGTACTTCCATCATCATAAGTGGTTAGCCAATTACCAGTAACATTACCATTTTTATTAATATAATTACTCATTCCCCAAAAAACTGATTCAGTTACTTTAAGACCATCACAGTTTTTTTTACTAGACTTAGGAGCTGATACTAAAGTAAAAACTCTTAATTTGTGACCTGTTATGTTAGTTTCAATAGAATATTGTTCTGTGTATTTAGACTCTCCTGTTTTTGATATTCTTTTAGATATACATTCTTTTGTGTATGCAACATTAAGCCCATACATAAATACTAAAATTGTTAATATTTTTTTCATAAATTTTCCTTTAATATATTTAAATAAATTAAATTTTATAATCACAGGTACCAGTAGTAGTTAACCTATTTTCTGGCAAATATTTTACTGTATAATTGCAAACGCCAGAAATGCCTTTAAATTTACCTGTGCCTCCTATTATTGTTTGTTTTCCTTTTCCTGCACTACCTGCCTGAACAGTTCCTTCATTTCTTATATTATAACTAAATGTTTTATCACCAGTTTTTAAATCAGTAGTTTCACAAAATGCTTCTAAATTTGAGTTGTTTTTTTCTTTATTTTTTTTACTTAAGATAATACATGTTGATTTAGCATTATCTCCATCAGAATATAATTTTCCGCTACTACTTGTTACAGTAAAAATTCCATCTAATTGACCTCCAGTTACTGTTCCATTTGGTGTATTAACAGTATTTAAATTATGTTCGCCAACATAGACAATATCATATGTGCCTTTTTCTGCATGAACACTTCCAATTAATGTTAAAAATAATATGGTAAAAGTAATAATAAATTTCATGATTTTTCCTTTTATAAATAAGTTATAATATATGATATAAAATAAGTTATTATATATGAACTACTTGGTCAATATTTAATTAAAACCATAAGCTTTATAATATTACTCGATATATTTTATAAAATGCTATAGTCTTAATATATTTAAAATAAATACAAATTATTTATATGATAAGCAGTAAAGTAAGCTCACCAGAACAATATAAATATTGGAATAAATCAGTTTACTATTGGCTTAAATATGACGAAGAAATAAATAAAAAATTTAATAAGATTACTCAAATATTATTTTCAAGTGTAAATTTTTCTAATAGTAAAAATATTTTAGATGTAGGATGTGGTTCTGGATATACAACAAAAATTATATCTGATAAATTAATTTCTTCGGGAAGTGTTTTAGGAATAGACTTATCAATGCCAATGCTAAAATTACTAGATAAAAAATATCATAATATTAGAAATATAACTACCATACAATCAGATGCTCAAAACCATAGGTTTAAAAAAAAATCCTTTGATCTGGTTTTTTCTAGGTTTGGGTTAATGTTTTTTAATAATCCGTATTTAGCTTTTTTAAATTTGTATAATTCACTAAAAGATAAAGGAGTCTTATCTTTTGTTTGTTGGACTGATTATAAATATAATGAATTTTTTTCTATGCCAGTAGATGTACTTACATCAGTTACAGGTTTGAAAAAGTCTCGATTAAATAATAATCCAGGTCCTTTTGCATTCAATAATAAAAAGTATATAAAAAATATACTATTAAAAAGTAATTTTAAAAAAATTCATATAAATACTATTAAAACTGATTTAATTGCAGACAATATTATTACAGATGTAGATATATTTATGAAAATAGGAATTGCAGCAAGAATGATGAGAGAAAACAATTTTAATAAAACTATGCTAGAGAAAGTAAAAAGTAAATTAAACCATCATCTATTAAATAAAGTTTATAATAAATCTGGATCATATAAAGCTAAAATTTATTTGGTTAAGGCAATTAAATAATATGTCAGAGGAAATTAATAATAACATTGTAAAAGTAAGCAAATTTACACTTAAGCCAAAAGGAAGTACAGGTTTTCATCTTCATGCTTTGGATTATGTAATTATTCCTATTACTGATGGAAATTTGAAATTAATTGATAAAAAAAATCAAGAAAGTTTTACTACCCTAAAAGCAGGTAGTCCATATTTTAGAAAAAAAGGAATAGAACATAATGTAATTAATATTGGGAATAAAACCATTACTTTTATTGAAGTTGAAATAAAAGATAATTAATATAAATATTAGATTACTATATTAAAAATACCAGTTCTTAAACTTTTTTTTGACCATGTTAGAGATACTTCCAAAAGAGACTTATATTTAGAGGTATTTAATATAAAATCATTTTTATTGTATGGGTGGTTCTTAAAATATAATTGGGTAGTTAAACTCTTATTATTTTTAGTTTTAATAAGCAAATGTATGTGAGGAGGTCTTACAATATCCTTAGAAATCTTATAACTTCCTGGAAATATAGTTGTAAAAGAATAATTTCCATTTTTATCTGAGGTTATTCTTTTATAACCATAAAAAAATTCATCAATTTTATTTTTAGAAAAATCATTTTCATGATTATATTTTCCATAACTATTAGCTTGCCAAATATCAATCATACAAAAGGAGTAAGGTTTGCAATTTTTATCTAGTATTTTACCTTCAATTTTTATTAGCTCTCCAGTAGCCTTTCCATTATTACTTAAATCATTTATAGAAGTAGTTTTACTTTCTTTAAAAAATGGACCCTTGGGCTGTTTAGGGGTTTTATTACATACACTTTCTGACTTTAAACTACTAGAATAAAAAAAGCCCAGTAAATAAATAAAAGTTCTTCTGTCTATTTTAATATTTATAATGAGAGCAGCCTGCCTTTTATATAGCCATACTCTGAAAACGACTGATATTTATTAAATTGGTCTAGAGACTTTTTCCAACTTTCATATATTCTTCTATGTACATCACCTAGGTCGGAGAAGCTTCTTACCACTTCTTTTGATATTTTGAACATTTCTTTGGTAACTTCTGAAGGATAATTTTTAAGTTTTATATTGTATTTTTTTTCAAGATCAATGTATGTCTCGGAATTATAATAAAGTGCCTCCGCCAAACTCTCTACATAGCATGCATGACTTGAATTAATAATTATTTTTTTGAGACTATCTGGCAGTGCTTCCCATGATTCTTTATTTATTAATAACTCATTGGCAGTTCCAGGCTCATGTATTCCAGGCCCGTAATAGAATTTTGCTACCTTATGAAATCCTGACATTATATCAACCCAAGGAGCTACCCATTCTGCAGCATCTATAACACCCTGTTGTAATGATGGCATTATTTCTCCCCCAGGCATATTTACTGCCGTACCTCCCATTTTATTAATAATTTCTGCTCCAATGCCTGGTATTCTCATTTTAAGACCTTTAAAATCTTCTACAGACTTAATTTCTTTTTTAAACCAACCTCCCATCTGAACGCCAGTATTTCCGAACAAAATACCTTTAAGATTAAATTCTGAATATACTTCGTCCCACAGTATTTGTCCTCCTCCATACTTTACCCAAGCAAACTTTTCCATAGCAGTCATTCCTCCAGGAACAGTACAAAAAAATGGCAAAGCTTTATGCTTAGATATCCAATAATAAGGAGCTGATACTCCACAATTAATAGATCCGTTTCTCACTGCATCAAACACTTCAAAAGCTGGAACTATTTCATTGGCTCCAAAATGTTCAATTTTTAATTGTCCATCTGAAACGATTTCTACATCTTTTGCAAGTTTTTGTGCAAAAAGGTCAGCTCCTGGAAAGTTTTTAGGAAAAGAGGTAGCCATTTTCCAATTAATCTTTTTTTTAATAGGTGAGGTAGCTTTTTCGGGTTTATCCGGAGTACCTCCTTTACATGCACTGATTACAGCAGAGGTTGACGTTGCTACTAAAGCACTAAGCAATATTTTTCTGCGACCTATTTTCATGATATCAGTATATCTTTATAGATAGATTCTACAACTTATTGTTTTTTAATTTAAAATAAAAATTTATTTATAAAAAATTGTTTCTTTACAAAACCAATAACTAACTGAGTCATCATTATTAAATTCAATTTTTATATACTTATTATTGTCGTTGTCTAAAAGTAGTTTAGCATTATTTCCACCATCAATATTTCTTTTTAAGGTTTGCTCAAGTTTTATTTCACAAACTTCTAAACTATTAAAGTGAGAAATAATATTCACAGTAGGAGGCTGTGATAAATTAAGTGACAAAATAATCTGTAATAATGAAAACATTTTTTTATAGTATAAATTATTAATTACTAGATTTACAGTGTAGTTTTATATTAAACTTTGCTTAATTAATTGAAATAAAAGGTTTTATGATGAAAATTGCATTAGTAGTAACTATTATATCGTTATCAAATCCAGAAAAAATTCCTGATATTACTATTCCTGTATATTATAACAATGCCAAAGAATGTAATAGCCAACTTGACTTTTTAAAGGATACTGTAAATGCAGAAGAATTCCTAGATGGTGAAAAAAATAGAATGATAAGAATGAAAAATAGAGAATATCATCATCAAAGTTATATTTTTTGGTCATGTGTGCAAACTGAAAAGAAATTAGATTCAAATTAACATATATTAAAATGTAAATTAGTAAATATTTAGAGTTGATTTGTAAATTTTATTGACTAATTTATTATTATGAAAATAATCACAAAAATTATAATAATCGCATTTAATTTATTTTATATAACTTCACTATTTTCATTTGAGTTTGAAGATGTTATTAAGAAAACCTTTTCTAACAAAAAACTTGATTCCATTGAAGGTCTTTGGCAAAAAACCTATGCTAATCAGGGCTCAACTGGTTGTATTACAATGTTTTATAAAACTAAAGAAAATTTATTTAATCAAATTCACATAGATTCTTGTTTTGTTATAGATAAAGTTACGGGTAGACAAAGAAAAATTAATGAAAACTATTATGAAGGAGAGAACGCAATTTATTTTTATGATAGAAATTCAACTTGGAGTCCTTCTAATATAAAAATTTCAAAAAATTTAAATACTTTTTCTATTACTCATGAAGGACAAGGTAATACATTTACAGAACAGTGGAAACGAGTTTGGCCTGAGGATTTAATAAGGCATAATCAGAATTTAGAAAATTAAGTTTATATTAATTTTTAAAAAGTTTTTCTAAACCTGCTAACAGATTACATTTCTGTAAACCAAATATAGTATCTTCAAAATATCTAACACTTTGCATGCATTTAGTACCTATTAAAGGTTTATATTTGTTTGAAGAACCTATAATTTTTGCATTTGCAACACCTGCATCAAAATCAGATTCTTTTCTAAATGATTTTAAGTATAAAACTTCACCATTAGAATAAACAGTCTTTGCTGTTCCTTCTAATTTTATTAATTTTCCACCTTTAACGTCAGAAATAACTACGCCTTCAAATTTCCCATAGTTTCCATATTCATCAGTAAAAGTTCCTTGTAATAGATAGCTTCTAAACTTTTCTTTTTCTGATATATCAAACTCTTTAATAATTTTAACATTTGCTTGAAACTCTAAAATATAATCACTAGCAAAAAGATAGGAGTTATTTAAAAAAATAAGAATTAAAAAAAATACTTTCATAATTAATTGTAACAAATTATTAAAGAATATTTAAACATTGTGTACTTAATTGTAAATTATATAATTATAAAATGAAGTTTTTGGTTGTTCTTTTTTTATTAGCATCAATTAAAGGGTTTGCTTATGAAAGTATAGCAGGTAAAGGTTTAATATGTGCATATGGCAAGAAAAAGCAAATATATGAAGGTTATTTATTCTTTAATAGAAAATATATTTCTAAGTTTTTATATTTAGAAAAAAACAGATTTAAAATAAGACAAAATGAAAAAAGGAATTATACAATATCTAAAGATTCTATTAATTTATATCCTTTTAAGATTAATATAAATAGCTTTCAGGTAATTGATACTGAGTTTAATAAAGTAATAGGTTCGTGTTTTTTGAAAGAAACGCACGAAAAGGTAAATAGTTTTATGAATGAACTTAAATTTAAAACTCAAGAAAGCTACAATAAAAATTTAAAGGGTCATGAAATATAAAAATATATATTTACTTTAAACTATTTGCAAAAAATAACTAAATTAATAGTAAACAGTGAATATAATCACTATTTACTATTATTATTAAGTGGTATTCTTATTTTAGTCTTTTATTAACTTTAAGTTACCTGCAGAAACTCTACCGTTATTTCTAGCTTCGTCATAGCTAACTTTGTCATTTTCATTTAAAGAGGTAAGACCTGCACTTTGAACAGCAGAGATATGTACAAATACATCTTTATTGCCATTATCTGGCGTTATAAAGCCATATCCCTTTTGTGCATTAAACCATTTTACAGTTCCAGTAAACATAAACATCCTTTATTAAAAAGTTTTTAAAATAATATAATAAATTGATTTAGATTAAGATTTTAAAGTAAAAGCAAATATTATTTTCAATATTCTAACGATATTTTCTATTTTTAAAAGCAATTTATACATTATTATTGACAATGATAATCATTATCAATTAAAATACAATAGATTAAATAATTACTATGAAAAATATTTTATTATTA
>NHEU02000062.1 GCA_002171495.2 Alphaproteobacteria bacterium TMED93 | reverse complement strand
CAAGAATAACATTAAAACACACTTTATAAAAAGAATTAGTTCAAGGGAACAACTTATAAGAAAGTTAAAGATTATTCCTATTGAAGTAGTAATTAGAAATTTTAGCGCTGGTAGTTTAGTAAATAGACTGGGAATAAAGAGAGGGAAAAAATTAAAAGAACCCTTGGTTGAGTTTTATTTCAAATGTGATGCACTTAATGACCCTATTATAAATGATGACCACATAATATTGTTAAATTTAGCAAATAAAAAAGATATACAAAAGATAAAAAAAATTGGATTAAAAGTTAATAAATTGTTACTAAAATATTTTAATAATATTAATATTGTATTAGTTGATTATAAAATGGAGTTTGGTTTTTTAAAAAAAAACATAGTTCTTGGAGATGAGATTTCTCCCGACAGCTGTAGACTTTGGGATAAAAAAACCAAGATTAGTTTTGATAAAGATATTTTTAGAGAAAATAAAGGTAATTTGCTAAAATCATATTTAGAAGTTTTAAAAAGATTAAAAATTGAGGTAGAGAATGTTTAAATTAGAAGTACTAGTAACACTTAAAAAAGATGTTTTAGATCC
The DNA here is from genome assembly GCA_002171495.2 of Alphaproteobacteria bacterium TMED93. GTDB lineage: Bacteria > Pseudomonadota > Alphaproteobacteria > TMED109 > TMED109 > JAYYAX01. The sequence goes on along the minus strand of NHEU02000062.1, from coordinate 21,538 downwards.
TCAAGGAAAAGCCATAGAAATTGCTGCTAAAAATATTAACTTAAAAAATATATTTTCTGTTAAACAAAATAAATATTTTGAAGTTTTTGTAGACAAGGTTCCAACACAAAACAAAGCAAAAGAAATAGCTACAAAGCTTAGTAAAAACTTACTTGCTAATGAAGTTATAGAGGACTTTAAAATTATAAAGTGTAGAAAAGTATGAAACCTTCAATAATTGTTTTTCCGGGTTCTAATTGTGACAAAGATATTTTTAATTCTATTAAAAATATATATGGACGTGAACCTTATCTAGTATGGTATCAGGATATGATTCCAAAAAATACTGACTTAATTATCATACCTGGAGGTTTCTCTTTCGGTGATTATTTAAGATGTGGTGCTATTGCTGCTAAATCAAAAATATTAAAACAAATTAACGAATGTATTAAAAAAGGAATACCCATATTAGGAATTTGTAATGGTTTTCAAGTATTAACAGAAGCAAGTTTTTTGCCGGGTACTTTGCTAATGAATGCAGGTTTAAAATTTATTTGTAAGTGTATAAATTTATCCATTGTTAATTCTGATAGTAATTTCACTAATTTGTTTGATAAAAATGAAACTATTAATCTACCTATAGCTCATAAAGTAGGAAACTATTATATTAATAAAAATGAATTAGAAAAGCTTATATCAAATAATCAAATTATTTTTAGATATTCATCTAACTCAGGAGAATGCAATCAAAAGAGCAACCCAAATGGTTCAGTATATAATATTGCAGGGATCATAAATGAAAAAGGTAATGTAATGGGAATGATGCCCCATCCAGAACGCTTTTATAACAACAAAAACAAAGATACCATAATGAAAAAAATAGTTGAGTCACTTTCTAATGCTAGATAAAAGTTTACTTAGTTATATAAAGCAAATTGGTTTGTCCCATCAAGATTATCTTGATTGTAGAGATTTACTAAGAAGACAACCTAAAAAAACTGAACTAGCCTTATTCTCAGCTATGTGGAGTGAACATTGTTCGTATAAGTCATCAAAGTTTTGGTTAAAAAAACTTCCTCATTCTGCNAAATACGTTATACAAGGACCCGGTGAAAATGCTGGAGTTATTGATATTGGTGGTGATAATGCAATAGTTTTTAAAATAGAAAGCCATAACCATCCTTCTTATATAGAACCTTATCAAGGTGCTGCTACAGGAGTAGGAGGTATTATGCGAGATATTTTTACTATGGGAGCTCGACCAATAGCAAATTTAAATTGTCTAAGGTTTGGCAGCCTAAATCATAAAAGAACTAAGTATCTTTTCAATGGGGTAGTTTCTGGAGTTGGCGACTATGGAAATTGTACTGGAATACCTACTGTTGCAGGAGAATGCACCTTTGATAAAAGGTATAATAATAATATTTTAGTAAATGCAATGACTATAGGTATAGCTAAGAAAAATAAAATTTTTTATGCTAAGGCTGGAAAATCTGGAAATAAAGTAGTCTATGTAGGTTCAAAAACAGGCAGAGATGGAATACATGGAGCAAGCATGTCATCAGAGTCCTTTTCAAAAGAATCTGAAAGTTTAAAGCCTACAGTTCAAGTAGGAGATCCTTTTACAGAAAAACTATTAATGGAAGCATGTTTAGAATTAATGAAATTTGATGCAATAATTGGATTACAAGATATGGGAGCAGCTGGCTTAACTTCATCTTCTGTTGAAATTGCAGCATCATCAAAATTAGGAATAAAGATTAATTTAGATAAGGTGCCTCTAAGAGATAGTAATATGACTGCTGATGAAATTATGTTGTCTGAAAGTCAAGAAAGGATGTTGATGATAATAAAACCCAACAAACTAAATGTTGCTAAAAAAATATTTCAGAAATGGAACTTATCATTTTCATCTATAGGAGAAATAATTGAGGAGTCTAATATTAAGATTATAAGCAAAAGAAAAATAGTTGCTGATATTCCTTTGGATTATTTAACTAATGCAAAAGTATTTAGAAGACCTTTCACTATAAAAAAGAATTTTTTTAAACAAAAAACTTATCCTAAAATAACAATAGCAGAAGTTGTAAAAAAAATATTTTATGACTCAAGCTTGTCTACTAAAGAAATTATTTGGAGTCAATATGATCATATGATTACAAGGAATGTCTTGTCAGAAATGGGAGGGAATGCTTCTATAATAAAAACTAACTTTAAACATCAAGCAATAGCAACTACCACTGATTGTAATATTTATTATTGTGAAATTGATCCCTACTTAGGATCAATTCAAGCTATAGCAGAAAGTTATAGAAATTTAATTTCTGTAGGAGCAAAGCCATTAGCTATCACTAACTGTTTAAATTTTGGAAATCCAGAAAAGAAAGAAATAATGGGACAATTTGTACAAACTATAAGAGGAATGAAAGTTGCTTCAAAAAAATTATCATTACCTATAATTTCAGGAAATGTATCATTTTACAATGAAACTAATGATAAAAGCATACCTCCTACTCCTCAAATAGGAGCAGTAGGAGTGATTGATGATTATAGAAAAACAGTATCAATTAGTTCTTTTTCTAATGAAGATATTTTGTACGTTATAGGTGAAACAAGAGGACACCTATCTTCTTCTGCATATGAGAGAACCATGTTTGATTTTGANAAAACTAAAANTTATTCAGNAACACCTAANACTAACTTAGATGATGAAATTAAANTTTCTAAANTTATNCTGNATTTAATAAAAAAATCTTTAATAACCGCNTGTCACGACGTTTCAGATGGAGGCTTATTAGTATCAATANTAGAAATGTGTTTNGCTAAAAANATAGGCTTTAATTTTTTGAATTTGCCTAAAAAACACAAAATACTTTTTGGTGAAGANCAATCTAGATATTTGATAGCTGTCAATAAATCTGATNNGGACTCTGTTGAAAAANNTCTAATCGATAGTAATATTTATTTTANAAGTTATGGAACTTTTACTAACAAAAACCANNTATTGAATTTTCCAGATAAAAGCAGTATAAAATTANANTATATTAANNNTNCAAGAAAATTATGGGAAAGTAAGGTTTAAAAATGGGCATGAAAGTTGATGAAATTAGGAATTTAATTTTAAAATCAATTCCNGATGCTAAAATTGAAATAAAAGACCTAGCTGGAGATGATAATCACTATGCAGCNATTATAAAGTCAAAGGTATTTGAAGGAAAAACCAANGTACAACAACATAAGTTAGTTTATGATGCTTTAGAAGGAAAAATGGGTGGAGTTCTTCATGCATTATCTTTAACTACAATTATTGATAATTAATTAATAGGAGTTTAGCAATGACAAATGTAAATGATAGAATAAAAGATTTTAATAAAAATAACGAAGTAGTTCTTTATATGAAAGGTAATCCTACATTCCCACAATGCGGTTTTTCCTCTACTGTCGTACAAATACTTAAGCATATTGGTGTTAACTTTAAATCCTATGACGTATTACAGGATGAAGAATTAAGAGAAGGCGTTAAAAGTTACAGTAACTGGCCAACAATACCTCAATTATATGTAAAAGAGGAATTTGTAGGTGGCTGCGATATTATTAGAGAAATGTTTGAAAGCGGAGAATTAAAGCAATACTTTAATGATAAAAAAATTAATTTAGTAGTAGAGTAATTACCTAGAATAATATTCTATCACTAAATTCGGTTCCATCTGAACAGGATAAGGTACTTCGTTTAATTTAGGTATTCGTATAAGGCGCCCTACTATTTTTTGTTTATCAAACTCAATATAGTCTGGAACTTCTTTTACTGCTTTATCTGTAGTTTCTAACACCACAGGATGTTGTAAGGATTTTTTCCTAACGCAAATTATATCTTTAGTAGTTATACTGAAAGAAGGTATTGTAACGCGCNTACTATTTACTTCAATATGTCCATGATTTATAAGTTGTCTTGCAGCAAAAACAGTAGGAGCTATATTCATTCTGTAGATTATAGCATCAAGTCTTGTTTCAAGTAATGCTATAAGATGCTCACTTGTATCACCTTTTTTCTTTAAAGCCTTTTCATAATACTTTCTAAATTGTTTTTCTGAAACATTTCCATAGTATCCTTTAAGCTTTTGTTTTGCAAAAAGTTGGACACCATAATCTGATAGTTTCTTTCTTTTAGAACCGTGTTGTCCTGGACCATATTCTCTTCTATTAAANGGAGATTTAGGCTCTCCCCANAGATTACAACCTAATCTTCTATCAATTTTATTCCTTGGTTCTGTACGTTTACTCATAATATTAAACTTGAAGAATACTTGTCTTTACAAAGTTGTCAATTAGTTTTTATTTTTTTTTAATATTAGTAATTACTCCGTGTAAAATTCTCAATTCTTTATTAGTTAAATTNTTCTTAAAAAAGATATTTTTTAAATTATTTATAAGTTTTTCTTGTTCCTTTATATTTGTGAANAAATTTGTATNCATCAAAATTTCAACNAATCTATTGCTAAAAAAAGNAACTTCTTTTTTATTAGCTATATCTTTTTCATGATAATGATAAAGGCTATTGATATTACTATTATTTAAATACCATTCGTAACATATTATATTTACTGACATAGCCAAATTTAAAGACCCAAATGCACTATTTGTAGGAATACTGATGACCATATTTGCCAATGCTAAGTCACTATTTTTTAGACCTGCTTTTTCTGGGCCGAATAAGAAACCTATCGCATTTGAATCATTAACATTTTTAGAAATTTTTTTCATAGTATTTTTAGGATCATCTACAAAACTATCTAAATCTCTTTTTCTAACAGATGTTGCGTACAAATATTCGATGTCTTCTATGCATTCTTCTANACTATTGAAAGTTTTAATATATTTACCAATTATATCNNAAGCACCGGCNGAACTTGAGGTAGTTTTTTTATTTGGTAAAGTTACTTTTGGATTTACTAATCTAAGGTTTTTAAATCCAAAGTTTAACATTGCTCTTAATACCATCCCTACATTTTCAGGAAGTTGTACTTCATTTAATATAATGCATGGTTTTTGAAACTTTATANCCTGNGAACTATCTGTGCCTGCCATTTAATTTTCAAATTTATTAGTAATAGGATATCTTCTTTCTTTACCAAATGCTTTTAACGATAGCTTTACACCAGGTGGAGCTTGTCTTCTTTTATATTCTGATTTTAACAATAAAGCACTTATTCTTTTTACAGTACTAATTTTAAATCCTTTTTTTACTATATCTGTAATAGAATGTTCTTTTTCTATTAAAAGATATAATATTTTGTCTAATTCATNATATGAAGGNAGGCTATCAGTATCTTTTTGATTNTGTCTGAGTTCAGCTGATGGACTTTTAGTAATAGANTTTTGAGGAATAACTTGCCCAGATGGTCCATAAAAGTGTCTAATATTATTTTGGTTTCTCCAAATAGCTAAATTGTATAAATCAGTTTTATATATATCCTTAATTGCATTAAACCCTCCATTCATATCACCATAAATAGTTGAGTAACCAACAGAAATTTCACTTTTATTGCCAGTGCTAATTAGTAAATATGCATAATTATTTGAGTAAGCCATTAGTATTGAACCTCTAATTCTAGATTGTATATTTTCATCTGTAATACTCTTTACTTTCTTACTAAAATGATTATATAAATTTTTATAAAATACTTTATGAATTTCTTCTATATTAAAAATATTAGTTTTTATTTTTAAAAGTTTTGCAGTTTGTTTTGCATCATTTAGGCTTCCTTTAGAAGAATACTTAGAAGGCATTAAAATGCCTACAACATTTTTGCTACCAACTGCATCAACTGCTATTGCTGCACTAACTGCTGAGTCTATTCCACCAGACAAACCCAAGATTATTTTACGAAAAGAGTTTTTAAAAAAATAATCTCTTAACCCTAAAGTTAAAGCACTCCATGTATTAAACTCAAGTAACTCTTCTATATAATTGTTATTATTAGTTTTATTTTTAATAATTTCAGGATATTTAATTATCTTTAAGTCTTCTTTCCATGCATCGCACTTCTGTAAAATATTTCCTTTTGTATCCATAANAAAGGAATTTCCATCAAATACAAGTTCATCCTGACCTCCAACTTGATTTAAATATACTATTGGAACTTTGGTTTTCTTTGCTAATTTATAAGCAATAGTTTTTCGCTGGTTAAATTTATTTTTTTCATAAGGAGACGCATTTATGCATATAAATATATTAGCCCCATTTTCTTTTAAATNAANTGGTAAGGAGTTAAACCACATATCCTCNCAAATTANTATACCTATATTTAGGCTCTTATACTTAATAGTATTATATTTCTTTCCTGATCTAAAAACTCTTTTTTCATCAAACACGCCGTAGTTTGGCAGTTTATTTTTGTAAATNATTTTTTTTTTCTTTTTATATAAGAATATACCTGCATTATAAATATTATTATTTTCTTTTAACGGTGCTCCTAAAATAACAGCTATATTTTTATTAATACAAAACTTCTCTAATTTTTCTAAAAACATCTTTATTTCATNNAAGAAACCATCTTTTAAAACTAAATCTTCTAAAGGATAACCACTAATTGAAAGTTCAGGAAAAACTATTAAATCTGCTTTAAGATTGAATTTGGAAATATTTGTAACTATTTTTTTGTAATTACCTAAAATATCTCCTACTGTTGGATTTATTTGCGCTAATACTATTTTCATTAACTACTCTTTTATTAAAAACTCTCTACCCTTTTTAACTAAGCTTTTACCTTCATACTTAATAATATCTGCTGTAGCATATGTTTCTTCCCAATTATTTGGAATATATGAGCCTGTTCCTATAACATCAACTGGAGCATTAGTATTAGAAAATAATAAGCATTTTTCAGGATTAAAACCTGAAGAAGCAATGATTTTTACTTTTTTCCAACCATTTTTATCTAATATATTTCTTAAATAAAAAATTGAAGAGACACTTACACCAGTACCTACTAACCATTTCATTTCTTGTTCGTTTCTATAAGTTTTTATTGAATTTGGAGAATATTTTTGAAGAATTTTATATGATTTCTCTATATCCAAGCCTTCAACATATCTTCCGCCATGAGTATCTAATCTTATAGCTAATTTTCCTTGGTTAGCATATTTATTAAAATAGTTACAAACTTCTATAGTATCTGTTATCTCTTTNCCAAAATAATCAACTAATACAGTCATATCTTCATTAGGAAAAGCGTCATTAAATAGCTGTGCAGCTTTTAAAGTNGATTTTGCAAAACCTATAAAAGCATGAGGCATAGTTCCTAGCCCCTGTTTTTTTCCAAAATAATGAGATGTTGCTGCACATGATGTGCCTATAAAACCTCTAGCTTTTTTTTCTTTCTTTGCCTTCTTAGAGCCTACACTTGCTCCATATGCCATTAAGTTATGCATACTAGCTCCTGCACAATGCCTGGCATCCATTGCTAAAAAACTAGTTTTGGGCATATCTCTGCACATTATATAGGCATTATATGCTGCAACTGATGATGGTCCTATGAGTTGCAAATAAATGGTTTCTAAGTCAACTAATTTTGAAAAATTACCAGTTATGTACATTAGTGGCTCTCCAGCTCCTACCCAATCACCTTCTTTATGACAAAGCTTGATTTTAAATCTAGTTTTTCTATTTTTTTCTACTTCTTTAAACCAGGTTAGTGCAATTTTAGGACAAAATAAAACTGGACGTCTCATAAATACTGCGTAAGTAACGCCCATATCTTTATTTTTTTTTATGATCTCCTTTGTTTTTCTAAAATAATGGTCAGTGTTATTTTTAATGAAACTTTCTAAAGATAATTTAACCAAAAGTCACCAATTAATTTGTTTTTAAAAATTCAGAAATCTTAAATGCTAACTCTACACCTTGATTAGCATTTAATCTAGGGTCACAATGAGTATGATATCTGTCGGATAAATTTTCTTCTTTAATTTCTTGTTCTCCACCAACACATTCAGTGACATTTTGCCCTGTAATTTCTAAATGAATTCCACCTGGGAATGTATCTAATTGCTTATGAATTAAAAAAAAAGCCTCTATTTCTTCTATAATTCTATCAAATGACCTAGTTTTATAACCATTATCAGACTTATAAGTGTTTGCATGCATAGGGTCGCAAGACCAAATTACTTTTTTTTTATTATCNTTTATTNCTTTTATTAACCGAGGCAAGTTATCGCGTANATTTTGTGAACCCATTCTAGTAATTAGNGTTATCCTTCCAGGAATATTTTTAGGATTTAACTTGTTTATTAAATCAATAACATAATCGCTTTCTGTTTTAGGCCCTATTTTTACTCCAATTGGATTCTCAATACCCCTCATAAATTCAATATGAGCTTCATCTAACTTCCTTGTTCTTTCTCCAATCCATAACATATGAGCTGAACAATCAAACCATCCTCCCATAATTGAGTCAGTTCTAGTCAAGCATGCTTCATAATTTAATAGCAATGCTTCATGACTTGTAAAAAAATCTACCTGTTCAAATGCAGAGTTATTTTTTGCACCCAACCCGCAAGCCTTCATAAAGTCTAAAGCTTTGCTAATTCCATTAGCTATTTCTAAAAATTTACTCTTAGTAGTTTGCTTTACAAAATCTAAATTCCATTTATGTACTTTTTCTAAATTAGCTAAACCTCCAGTTGCAAATGCCCTTAAAAGGTTTAATGTAAAAGCAGATTGGTTATAGGCTTTTAACATTCTTTCTGGGTCTGGCTTTCTAGCAACTTCATCAAATCCTATATCATTAACGATGTCACCTCTATATGAAGGAAGCTTTAATCCATCTTTAACCTCAAAATCTTCTGATCTTGGTTTTGCAAATTGACCAGCCATTCTTCCAACTTTTATAACAGGCAAAGAAGTTGCGTAAGTTAATATTGCTGACATTTGAAGTAATACTTTAAAAGAATCTCTTAAATTATTAGCACTAAAATCAGAAAAACTTTCTGCACAATCTCCTCCTTGTAATAAAAAGGCTTTACCCTCAGCTACATCAGCAAGTTTTTCTTTCAGATTTCTTACTTCTTCTGCAAAAACTAAAGGAGGTAATTTTTCTATTTCAGATTCAACTTTTTTAACGTGATCCTTGTTATCATAATTAGGCTGTTGACTAATAGGATAAGTTCTCCATGAATTTTTATTCCATTGTTTTTCCATAATTACACTCGTTTCAATTTTCTTGATGGAGCTTTGAACGTAACGAACTCCTCCGCAACGGTTGGATGAATTGCCATAGTATCATTAAAGTGATTAATTGTTGCATTCGCCTGAATTGCTATGGCTAAAACTTGAATAATTTCTGGGGCTTCTTCTCCAAACATATGTGCTGCTATTATCCTTTTGTTATTACTATTTACTAATAATTTAATATATGTCGGTATCTTCTTATTAACAATAGAATACTTTAAAGAAGTAAACTTACTTTCATAAACATCAAGATTTTTATATGTTTTTAAAGCTTCTTTTTCATTAGGCCCAATACTACTAATTGGAGGGGATGAAAAAACTGCAGTACCGATATTTTTTAAACTAACTCTTTTCATTTTCAGTTTTCCAAATAATCTATCGCTTAAAAATTGTCCTTCTGCAATAGCCACCGGTGTTAAATTCATTCTATCAGTTACATCCCCTATTGCAAAAATATTATTTAGGTTTGTTTTTAAATTAATATCAACTTTTATTGCTTCTTGTTTAGTCAGCTTTATGCCCAACTTCTTTAAATTTAACTTTTTTACATTAGCCACTCTACCAATTGCAACTAATACTTCATTACTATATAAAGTTTTATTACTGCTTTTAAGAACAAGCTTTTTAATATTTTTTTTTAAAGATATTTTTTTTACCTCTTCATTGTAATAAATTTTTACTCCATTTAAAGCTAAACTATCTTTTATTAGACTAATAAGATCATCATCAAAGCCCCTGAGTAAACTTTTTCTACAAATTAAAGTTACATTAGATCCCAACGCTGCAAATATAAATGCAAACTCAATTGCTATATATCCTGAACCAATAATAGATAAATGCTCTGGAATTTTTTTAAGCTCCATAACTTGATCTGAATTTATACAGTATTCCTTTCCTTCAATATCTAAATCTTTTGGGGTGCCTCCTGTAGCAATTATAATCTTCTTGGCTAATAATTGTTTATTTCCAACATTAACAATATTTTGGGACTTAAGAACTGCTTCATTATAAAAAATTTTTACTCCCGCTTTTTTTGAGTTTTTAGCATAGATACTTTCTAATCTTTTTAATTCTAGATTTTTATTTTTAATTAGTTCTATATAATTTTTTGAAATTCCTTTTATTTTCCATCCATATGCACCAGCATTTCCTAAAATACTTTTATATTGCGCTGCATAAAATAATATTTTTTTTGGTATACAACCTCTTATAACACATGTTCCTCCCATTCTATCTTTTTCACATAATGCAACTTTAGCACCATGCATAGCAGCTATCCTTGCTGCTCTTACACCTCCTGATCCACCTCCAAGGACTACTAAGTCAAATTCCTGCATATTCTTTTTTCTCATATTTGCTTTAATAAAGAGTTAATATTTTTTTTATATTCACTGAAAGTAAATTTTTCTTTGTACGTATTATATCCACTTAAACCTATTTTTTTTCTCAAAACTTTATTATCTTTAAATTTAATAATAGCATTTTTTAATTCTAACTTATTATTTATTTCTATTAGCATACCGTTTTTATTATTTTTTATTATATCTAAAGGACCATTACACTTCGTACTAATTACCGGTATACCTCTTGCCATAGCCTCAATTATTACTAATCCGAATGGTTCTATAAAAGAGCTACTGCAAAACACATCAATATTTTTAAAAAAAGTATCTTTATTTTTAACCCATCCAATTAATTTAATATTTTTATAATTATAAGAAATTTTTTTAAGATTATTTAACTCATTACCATCTCCAGCTATTACTAACTCTAAATTATCAATTTCCTTACAGGTTTTAATTAAAAATTCAAACCCCTTCTTTTTAACAAGTCTTCCCATTGCACCAATAACAAAATTAGACTTTTTATTAAAGTTTCTGTGATAATATTTTAAGGGTTTATATTCCTTTTTAGAATATAAAGTGTTTGGCAAATATAGAGCTTTATTACTATAAAGTGAGTTAATTTTATTTTTCATAGCCTGATTTACAGTAAGAACTTTATCTGCATACTTCATTTCTTTAAATTGCCTGATTTTATCAGTATGAAAAAATAGTATTATTTTTTTATCAGGAAAATATTTTCTTAAAACTTTCAAAAGATTACTATTATGAACATATACTATATTTGCTTTTTCTAATTTGTTTCTTAAACTCATGCTTAAAAAACCAATTTTTAAAAGTTTTCTATGAAAATATTTAATTTTATTAGTATGTAAGTTTTTAATGTTTAAAAAACTCTTTGTATAATTTTTATTAGCTAAAATACTACAAGGTAAAAATATATTTAAAGTTTTACAGTGCAAAGCTAGTGCTTCAGCAGAGGACTCTATCATGCTTGAAATTCCTCCTGGTTCTTTATCTAAAGATAAAATACAGAAATTTTTAAATGTTTTTATTGTCAAACTCTCTTACATAATATTGCCAAAACATAAATACTTTATTTCCATATATTCATCCATTCCTTCAACAGCCCCTTCTCTTCCAATTCCTGATTCTTTAACTCCTCCAAAAGGAGCAACCTCTGTAGATAATATTCCTGAATTTATTCCTACCATGCCAAATTGAAGTTCTTCAGAGACTTTCCAGGCAGTATTTAGATCTTTTGTAAATATATAACCTGCAAGACCATAATTTGTATTATTTGCCATATTTATAACTTCATCTACATCTTTAAATTTAAATAATGGCGCAAGTGGCCCGAAAGTTTCTTCTTTAAATAGAACCATATTCTTTGCTACTTCGGTTAAAACTGTTGGTTCATAATAAAGACCTCCGAGGGATGGTTGTTTACCACCTGTTAACACCTTAGCTCCTTTGGCAATAGCATCATCTAAATGTCTTTCTACTTTTTTAAGGCCGCTGTTATCTATTAAAGGTCCTATATCACTTGTATGCTCAAAACCGTCTCCAACTTTAAAATCAGCTACTTTTTTTGCTAAGGCTTCTGAATACTTTTCATAAATACCATCCTGTACAAAAATTCTATTTGCACATACACAAGTCTGTCCACTATTTCTATATTTACTAGCTAAGGTTTCTTTAACTGCAATATCTACATCAGCATCATTAAAAACTATTAATGGAGCATTCCCTCCTAATTCCATAGAAACTTTTTTTACAGAATTAGCTGAATCTTTAATTAGTATTTTTCCTACTTCTGTTGAACCAGTAAAGGATATCTTCCTAACAGATTCATTTTCACATAATTCCTTTCCTATTGGAATTGGATTATTGGCTACTAAGAGATTAATAACTCCTTTAGGTATTCCAGCTTTTTGAGCTAAGTATACTAATGCGCTTGCTGATAAAGGAGTTTGTTCAGCAGGCTTAATTATAACACTGCAACCAGCAGCAAGAGCAGGAGCTACTTTTCTAGTTATCATTGCAGCTGGAAAGTTCCAAGGCGTAATTAAAGCACTAACTCCTACAGGTTGCTTAATTGTAATAATCCTTTTATCAATTTGTGTAGCTGGAATACTTCTTCCATAGGTTCTTTTGCCTTCTTCAGAAAACCAATCTATAAAACTAGACGCATATATTATTTCGGCTTTAGACTCTTTTAATGGCTTACCATTTTCTAATGTCATAATAACTGATAAATCATCTATATTTTCTAAAACAAGATCGTACCACTTTCTTAAAAGGAAACACCTTTCTTTAGCAGTTTTCTTTTTCCATTTATCAAAGGCTATTTTGGCTGACTCTATTGCATATTTAGTTTCATCAATACCCATTTCTGGCATTTTTGCTATAATCTTATTAGTAGATGGATTATAAATATCGAAAGATTTACCTTTGGGTAAGTCTATCCATTCACCATTTATATACCCGTAAGGTTTAAATAAGTTTTTGTATGATATATTATCTTCTATTTTAAATTCATCCATAATTATTCTCCATCATTATTATAAATATTTTTCCCACTTTCACTTGGTAATATAAACCAATATAACAATAAAATATTTCCTATACCAGTAAGAGTAAGAAGTAACCACCAACCTGATTTACCAACATCATGTAATCTACGGATACTAACACAAAGACCAGGTAAAAAAGTAAAAAAGAAAACAAACAATGAAAATTGTTGTCTATCATCACTATTTAAAAATGTAAAGTCGAGTCTAATTGCTACAAGAACTACTAATAATTCAAACAATCTCCAATTCCAATACTCAGATCTTGGTGATCTACCATCAAAAACAGTATAATTTTTAAAACAAGAATTTATTGCTTGAAAAAAGTTCATTTTTAATAAAAATTTAAATGTGAAACAAAATTACATTATCACAAGTATAATAAAAACAAAAATAGGAAATTTTTTATTAGAATTTGAGAAAGATAATATTTTAAAATTTCTACCTACAAAAAGAAAAGCTTTTCTAATTAATGGTTTTGCAAAAAATATTGAAAATCATGTAAATAATTATTTTTCAGGAAAAGAAAATAGTTTTTCATTTAGACTTAAACCTAATGGAACAAACTTTCAAAGAAAAGTATGGTTAGAAGCTCTAAAAATCAAATATGGTGAAACCTGTTCATATTTTGATATTGCTAATAAAATAAGTACCTCTCCTAGAGCTGTAGGAAATGCTTGCGCCAAAAACCCTTGCCTGCTATTTATACCCTGCCATAGGATAATAAATAAAAATAATGTACTTGGCAATTATCAAATGGGTATAAATATTAAAAAAATTTTATTAAACTTAGAAAAGGAAGCCAGGTGAACTTTTTCTATTGTGAAAGAACCTCTCTAGAAGCTTTTGCAGAACCCGTAAACGCAATATCAAATATAGCTTTTATTTTATGCGGAATAATAATTTTTTTAAGAAAAGGAATAAAATTAAACCCTTTGCCTTACTTAGTAATATTTATTGGGTTAAGTAGTTTTTTATTTCACTATATACCATCTAATTTCTTTTCAACTTTAGATGTTTTTTCTATATTATTATTTGTAATCATATACAATATAATGCTCACAAAAAATATTCTAAATTATTCTTTTTTGTACTCCTTTTTATCTTCTCTTATATTAATTTTAATATCTTTTTTAATTGGTATTTTATTACATAAGACTGTGATAGGGTCCTCATCTTTTTATGTAGGCTTAGTTTTGTACATGGTATATATTTTCTTTTTTCTCAAAAAAGTGAGTAATGTAAGATATTTTTTAATAGCAACTTTTTTATTTATAATATCTCTAGCATTTAGAACAATAGATATTTATATATGTAATTATATTTTTTTTGGAACTCACTTTATATGGCATATTTTAAATTCTTTAGTAATTTATTATTTAATTATGTATATGATTTTAACTAACAGACCCTCCCCAAAAAAACCATCCTAACCCTAACGCAAACAATGAGTTACCATAAAGCGCATGTTCTAATGATACTAAAATAAGAGATTTAGTTTTTTTATATGTATTTGCAAACATTAAACCTCCAAACAAGCTTAAAAAAGGAGCCACCCAATTTATAGAGAAAATATGAGCAAAACAAAATATAATTGCACTTGTCAGAACAAGGTTTTTTTCGTTTCTAAATAAACTCTTATACCTAATAAAAAAAAAAGAACAAAAAATAAATTCTTGGGGTACTGCTGATATAAAAGGATAAAAAATAAAAATTTTATACAATAGACTTATATCATTTTTTTGAATTAAAAATAGTTTACTAGGAAACATATAATAAGTAAAAATATATAAAATAATTGTAATAAAAAACCATCTACATAAGATAAGTTTAATATATCCTTTATTTATTTTGAAATTAATATGAAATAAACTTTTTAATGTTAAAGTATTTCTATATTTAAGGAATATAAGAACCATAGCATATATACTAACTAACCATAAAAATAATAATATATATTCTGAAAATCTAAACATTACAATAGTTATGGGAAAAACAAATCCTAATATAAAAAGTTCCAAAATTTTTAAATATTTGCTTAAAATCATATTAACAAAACCCTTAAAATAATTTATTATTATTAACACTTTGTATAAAATATCAACATCAGCCTGTCCCCATGACTGCCCTAGCACTTGCGTGCTAGAAATCATGCACGATAAGAAAAATATTTATAAAGTAAAAGGCAATAAGTTTAATAGCTATACAAAAGGAGTAATATGTTCAAAAGTATCCAGATATGCTGAAAGGACACATAATAAAAAAAGACTATTAAAGCCTATGATTAGAGTAGGTAAAAAAGGTGAAGGAAGTTTTAAAAGTATTTCATGGAATACTGCATTAGATATAGTTAGCAATAAATTTAAAAAAATTATTAAAACTTATGGAAGTGAATCTATATGGCCTTATTATTATGCAGGAACTATGGGTTTGGTGCAAAGAGATAGTATTAATAGATTAAGACATTATTTTGATTTTTCTGGTCAATATTCTACTATTTGTACCACTCTTGCAGCTACTGGCTGGTTAGCCGGTACAGGAAGCCTTAGAGGAACTGATCCTAGAGAAGTTATACATTCTAAAGTAATCATAATGTGGGGAGGAAATCCTGCATCTACACAGGTTAACTTTATGAAACATGTTCAGGAGGCTAGAAAAAAAAATAATGCTTATTTCATAGTTGTAGATCCCTATTTAAACAAAACTGCAAAACTAGCAGACCTTCATATTAAGATACGTCCAGGAACAGATGGAGCCGTTGCGTGTGCATTAATGCACAATATAATTAAATATAATCAAGTTGATAGTAAATATTTAAAAGAATTTACCAAAGACTATGATCTATTGCCAGCTCATTTGCATGATAAGAATGCAAAATGGGCTGAGTCAATATCTGGAGTGCCAGCTGAAATAATAAATAAATTTTCTGATATACTTTGCAAGAATAAACCAAGCTATTTCAGATTAGGCTATGGATTCTCTAGACAACGTAATGGTTCTTTTAATATGCATGCCGTATCCTGTATACCAACATTATTAGGCTCTTGGAAACATAAAGGAGGAGGAGCTTTTTACAATAATTCAGATATTTATAAAATTAATAAAGATGCTATAGAAGGTTTGAAATTTAAAAAAGATAAGATTAGAGTTTTAGACCAATCAAAAATAGGCTCAATATTGGCTAATGAAATTGACTCTCTAAATGGAGGCCCTATTGTAAGAGCTATATTTATACAAAACACAAATCCTTTAGTGGTTGCACCTGAGACATTGAAAGTAAGAAAAGGGTTTTCAAGAGAAGATTTATTTACATGCGTACATGAACAATTTATGACTGAAACTGCGAAGTATGCAGATATTTTATTACCTGCTACTAGTTTTGTAGAGCATGATGATATTTACATATCAGGTGGCCATCAACATTTAACGTATGGTCCAAAATTAATAAAAAGTATTGGACAATCCAAGTCAAATAATACGCTGATAAATGCGTTAGGAAAAAAACTAGGAAGTAAAAATCAATGTTTTAAACTAACTGAAAAAGAAATAATTGATATAACGCTTAAAAAATCAAACTTGAGCACATATGATAATTTAAAGAATAAAGAATATTTAGATTTACAGCCTACATTTATAGAGTCTAACTTTTTAAATGGATTTGGCCATCAAGATAAAAAGTTTCATTTTTCCCCAGTATGGAAAAAAAATGATAAAAAATTTAATAAAATATTTAATCTTCCAGACCATTATAATTTAATAGAAAACACCAATAAAAATCATCCTTATAAACTTGTTACTGCTCCAGCCCATAACTTTTTAAATAGCTCTTTTACAGAAATAGAAACTTCGAGAAATAAAGAAATTAAACCTACTATAAAAATACATCCTAATGATCTTAAAACTTTAAAATGTAAAAATAATGATATAGTTATAATTGGAAATAAAAGAGGAAAAATTAGAATACATGTAGAGGAGTTTTCAGGAATACTACCTGGAACTACTGTAGTAGAAGGTATATGGCCTAACGAATATTTCCTAGATGACCTTGGAATTAATACTCTTGTCGGGTCTGATAGTCCTGAGCCTGCGGGAGGTGCAGTTTTTCATGATGTTGCAATTTGGATTAAGGCTTTAAACTAATTTTTTTTAATAAACTTTTATTTATATATTTTTTATCTCTCCAATTATCACTTTTATATCCTTGTTCTGAATTATTATTAATACTATGAAAACAAGAGTCATGTAAAAGTTTAATACTTCCATTCCAGTTTCTATAACCTTCTTTAATAACATTAAAATATTTAATAGTTGGTATTGCATAATTATACTTTTTTCTCATTACATAAAACATAATGTCCCTATTTTTACCTTCTATTTTCCTTTTAACTATCTTCTTTTTATAAACATCTGGATATTCTTCATACATATCTAATGCTTCCTCACACAGTTTAGTAATTTCATATACTGCCATGAAACTTATACTTCCTACTTGCTTTTCTAGATCTGCTACACCCTTAAAAACCAAAGAGTAATTATCTAAATAAAAAGAATATAAAGGATATGCACCAGGACATCGTCGTTGCATTTGTTTTAAATTAAGGTTTGAACCGTATGCGCCATATAATCTCATAGATTTTCATTAAAAAGGTGTTATAAATACATATGAAATATTTACATACCATGATAAGAACTAGCAATCTAGAAAAAACTTTAGACTTTTTTTGTAATAAGTTAGGTTTTTTAGAAGTTAGAAAAACCGAAAATTCAAATGGTAGATTTACTTTGGTTTTTTTATGTGCTCCAGAAGATTTACCTATAAATAATGATTATAAAGGTTCTCCTTTAATTGAAATAACTTATAACTGGCCTGATGCAAATGGTAACAAAGAGTTTTTATCTCAAGGCAGAAACTTTGGACATTTAGCTTATTCAGTAGATGACATTTATGAGTATTGTCAGAGGTTACTAGACAAAGGAGTTATTATAAATAGACCACCTAGGGATGGTTATATGGCCTTTATAAAGTCACCTGATAATATTTCTATAGAAATTCTTCAAAAAAACTCGCCCTTAGAAATAACTGAGCCTTGGGCTAGCATGCCAAATACTGGAACTTGGTAAAACTTAACTGTTAACAAAACCAATTTGCCAAATTTTATGATTATATGAAATTTTAGTAACTTTCAAATTTTCAATTTTAAAAGGTCCAACTTTAACTTCTTGATTCCCTAAAGCAATATTTATTGCACTTCTAATAGGCCCTCCATGAGAAAAAATTACTACATTCCCTTGATTTTTCTCTATAATTTTTTCATTTAGAAATTGTTTTACTTTATCATTTAGATTTATAAAGCTTTCTCCCTTAGGTGGTATAAACCTTTCATCCATTAACCAATATGGAGAATAAACATCAAGTTTTTTTGTGAGCATTTCTAATTCAATATATTTCATACCTGCAAACTCTCCTATATTTTGTTCCTTTAACCGAGAGTCTTCAGAATATGACTCATACTTGTATCCAAGCTTTGCTGTTGCTTTAAATGTCTCTTTTGCTCTTGAAAGTGTGGAACAATACACATGAGCATTTTCTGGCAAAATATCAACTAAAGACTTAAAACTACTTTTATCTGAAGTATCACAATCCACTTCATTATCGCCATAACAACAATTTTTGTTATTAATTACAGGGGCATGTCTTATCCACCAAAAGTTTAACATATACTAAAATTATTATTATTTAATAAAAAAGAAAAATTATTTAGATGGTCTGGCACTTAAAAAAGAAACTCCTTCTATTCCAGCATATTCAGAATGTTCAATATTATTATTTAATTTATATCTATCACCAGCTAATAGTAGTTTGGTTTCAGTATTAGTATTAATTTGCAGAGTTCCTTCTAATATAATAATATCAACATTCCAATCATGAACATGTTTATCTAAATATTGACCTGGAAGCATCTTTACTTCCACAATGTTTGAGTGACCACTATCAGAAAGAATTTTTTTAGCTTTATTTTTTTTCATATATTTAGTATAAAAAAAAAAATAAAAAGGTAAAGCGTATGATGAAAGTATACTATGACGATAAATGTAAAATTTGTAGCAGAGAAATCAAGTTTTATAAAAGACTTGGATTTAAAAATGTAAACTGGATAGGAATTCATCAAAACAGCAAGTTTATTACAAAAATAAATAAAGAAAAATATCTAAAGGAACTTCATGTCATAGATACTAACAATAAAGAGAAAGTTGGAGTAGATGCTTTTGTAATTTTATGGAAACAACATAGTTACCTTAAATATCTAGCATTTTTAGTAAATATTTTTTTTGTTAAAAAAATTATGAGTGTAATTTATAAAAAGTTTGCAAAATATAGGTATAATCGCAAATATACTATTAATGAATAAGCTTTCCTAAGTTTTTTTTGTCTGTTTTATATATATACCCTCTTACATAAAAAGCATCACTTTTATTATAGTTTAATTTTGTATCTGATACTTTTATCATATTCATTCTTTTATAAAAATTAACAGCATTTATATTCTTACTATTAACTGCTAGATAAACTGACCCTGAAGCACAATTTATAAATTTAGTAAAAACATGATAAAGAAGATTTGAATTACTTTTTTTTTTATTTTTAATAATTTGTTCTAATATTGTGTTTCCTGCAGGAACTTTAAAGGTTCCAAGCTCTATATCAATGCTTATAATCCTGTATGTAATTAAAATTCCACTTTCATATATACATTCTTTATTGTTAATTTTTTTAACAAAATGATCTGTATTTAAATGTGAAAACCACTCATAATTTTCTTTAACCAAATTTATGATTTCATCAATATCTGCAATTTCTGCATACCTAAAAAAGTTCCAACATTCATTCATTAAAAATAATTCCTTTTATAATATTATTATTATATTTAAAAGCATCAGGGAACTATTTTTTTAATAATACTGAATTATATTTACATTAATAAATATTTATAAAGTAATAATTTGCTTTGCTTCAGTTTATAGAGAATATCTAAGTTAGATTTTAAAATAAATTTCTTTTCCTGGATTTTCTCATAATCCTTATAAGAGAGTTTTTTTATTATTTTTTTCAGTGATTTATTTCTTGGGACATATGTAAACTTTAGTTTATCTATTGTTGTGTAGTATTTGCTTATTATAAATTTATTTCTTATTAGCTTTTTTTCCTTTCATATTTTGAAGGCATCTTTTAGTAATTTCATTCCTATCATTATCATCATAAAAAAGCCAATTACTTATTTCATCTGATGTTCGAGTACACCCTATACATTGTTTATTAATTAGTGTGCATACTCCTATACATGGGGACTCTATCATAACTTTTCTACTAATATCTTTATAATTTTATTATTTACAATTGTAAATAATAGTAAAAAAATCCCACTTATTAAAAATCTGTCTTTGCTTTCAGTAACTGCAATTATAAAACACAAAAAAGATCCTAATCCAAAAAGCGAAACATTTGCTAAAATTAGTGCTTTTTTAATTATTTGTTTAAAGTTCATCTATTTATTTTTTAAATAATTTAATACTTTTTCTGGTGGTCTACATATAATATAATTAAAATCATCAAAGAAAAGTGGCCTTTGTAAACATATAGGGTATTTGTGTAAAAAAGAAACGATTAAGTCTTTTTTGTTTAAATTAAAAGGCTCTAGTTTAAATTCTTTTTCATTGGTTCTAATTAAATCACATAATGGATTAACTAAATTATTTACAATTTCTTTTAAATTAGAAATAGAAAGACCTTCCTTAAGATACTGCACTTCCTTGAAGTTTATTTTTTTATCACTTATTATTTTTATACAAGCGCGAGATTTAGAACATCTTGGATTATGATACAGCAAACGTACCATATTAAGTTTTTTCTATTTTACTAGTTTTTTTTTCTTCTTTAGCAGTATCTTCTCTTATATGCTTTAATCCTGTAGGTAGTTTTTCCGTGGGTCCTGCAAATTCCGAATTATCTTGATTTTTATTTATTTCATCTTTCTGTTCATTTATATTTTTTTTAGGTTCATTCGTAACTGTTTCATTGTTTTCTGGATTACTATTATTAGATTTATTTTCTTTATGAACTGGATTTAGTATATCATTAAAGTTTTTACTTAGTTCTGGGTCAGTAAATGAAATTTCTTTTCTAACTTCCTCTAACTCACTATTTTTTATGGCATCGTCTACTGTTTCTCTCAAATCACTAGATATACCTCTTATCTTTCCAATAATTCTACCAATATACCCTAAAAACTTTGGTATATCTTTAGGGCCAATAACAAACAGGCTTACTACTGCAAGAATTAATATTTCAGTCCATCCTATATCAAACATAATTTATTATATCATTAAATAAATAAAATTTTCTTTTAAATTTTATT
>NHEU02000020.1 GCA_002171495.2 Alphaproteobacteria bacterium TMED93 | reverse complement strand
AAAAACTTTAAGATAACAGGTTTTTCTATAGATTCTAGAAGTTTAAAAAAAGGTGATTTGTTTTGTGCGTTAAAAGGCGAAACCCATGATGGTCATGACTTTTTGCATCAAGCTTACAAAAAAGGCGCATCATGTTTTTTATTAAGTGATTGTAGTAATAACATTCCGAATCTTCCATATATTAAAGTGGATAACGTTTTAAATGCTTTAAAAAAAATAGCTAAAAATGTAAGAGAAAAAAATAAAGCTAAATTTATAGCTATTACAGGAAGTGTAGGAAAGACAGGTACAAAAGAAATGTTAAGACTAGCGCTTAGCGGCGTTGCTAATACTTTTGCCAACAAAGGCAACTTCAATAATTGTATAGGTGTCCCCTTATCTCTATCAACGGTTCCTGAAAACACAAATTATTGTATTTTAGAGTTAGGGATGAATAAAGTTGGTGAAATTAAAAGTCTATCCAAATTAGTTTCTCCAGAAATTGGAATTATTACTGCAATAGAGAACAGTCATTTGGAAGGTTTAAAAACTTTAAAAAGTATTGCAGATGCAAAAAGTGAACTATTAAATAATATAAAAAAGGAAGGTTGTTTTATATATAACTCTGATACTAACTTTAGTAAAGAGATTAGACAAAAAGCAGAGAATGAAAATATAAAAACAATAATTTCTTACGGAAAAAATAAAAAAGCAAATATACAGCTTCTTAATAAAACTAAAGTTGGTGATAAATATGTAATAGAAGCAAGGTATTTTAAAGAAAAAGTCTCTTGGAAAATGCCCATTCTTGCTGATCATTGGTATCTCAATAGTCTTTGTATTCTAGGAATAGGAAAGTATTATGGAATAAATTCAAATAAATTATTATCGGCATTGGAAAAATTTAAACTTCCTAAAGGAAGAGGAAATTTTTTAGAAGTCGTAAAAGGTTTAAAAAAATTTCATATAATTGATGAGTCCTACAATTCTAACCCAGCCTCTTTACTAGCAGCTTTAAAACAGTTTAAAAAAATGAAATTTAAAGGTAGAAAAATCGCTATTCTAGGCGATATGAAAGAGTTAGGAGAAAATAGTAAATACTTTCATTTAAATATGAAAAATATTACTGAAAATACTAAAATAGACTTAATTTTTACTATAGGTAAAAATATGAAAAATTTAAATCAGATTTTGTCATCAAATATAGAAAAATATCACTTTGAAGAAGTCACTAAACTAGAGGCTGAGGTTAAAAAAAAAATAAAAAATGGAGATGGTGTTCTGGTGAAAGGTTCACATTCTCTTCAACTTTATTCATTAGTAAAAAACATAGTTGGAGAAAAATATGATATATAATTTAGCATTAGAATTATCTAATGACTATAGCTTTCTAAATATTTTTAAGTATCTAACATTTAGAGCAGGAGCATCATTTGCTACAGCAATGTTGATATGTTTTTTAATTGGTCCTTATATAATTAACCTTTTAAAGAAGAGGCAGAAAAAAGGTCAGCCAATTAGATTAGATGGTCCAGAATGGCAAATTTCAGCAAAAAGAGGGACTCCTACAATGGGTGGTTCTATGATATTAATTTCTATGACAATATCTACATTGTTATGGACAGATCTTTTTAATATTTATATCTGGCTGCTATTATTTCTAACATTAAGTTTCGGATTTATAGGATTTATTGATGATTATTTAAAGTTAAGTAGATTTTCTCATAAGGGTTTATCAGGAAAGCTAAAGTTATTTTTGCAATTTATATTTTCATTTTTATTTTCAATTCTTCTTTTTTCCTATTCAAATCAAGATTATACTTTCATTACATTTCCAGTTTTCAAAGAGCTTATAATTAATATAGGATACTTTTGGTTTATTTTTTCCATGTTGGTTATTGTTGGTTCTTCTAATGCAGTAAATCTTACAGATGGATTAGATGGGTTAGCTATTGTTCCAATAATAATTGTAACTTCAACGTTAGCTATAATAAGTTATTTAGTAGGAAATTCAATTTTTTCTGATTACTTAAGCCTTAAATATATTAGCGGAATGGGAGAAGCAAGTATTTTTTGCTCGGCTTTAGTTGGGGCAGGCTTAGGTTTCTTATGGTTTAATGCTCCGCCAGCAAAAATATTTATGGGCGACACAGGATCTCTTGCTGCTGGGGGTGCTATAGGAGCAGTAAGTGTAATGACAAGAAATGAGTTTGTACTTGCAATTGCTGGAGGACTATTTGTCTTAGAGGCAGTATCTGTAATAGTTCAAGTTTTATCTTTCAAATTAACGAGAAAAAGAGTTTTTAAAATGGCTCCTATACATCACCACTTTGAACAAAAGGGATGGTCAGAACCGACAATTGTTATAAGGTTTTGGATAATTTCTATAATTTTGGCAATGATAAGTTTATTAACCCTGAAAATAAGATGATAATAAAACAAGAAAAAAAAGAAATATATAAAAATATNCTTATATTAGGGTATGGTAAAACTGGGAAATCCATAGCAGAGTTTTTTAGAAATAAAAATTTTAATATTTATTTTTGGGATGATAATAGAGAGATATTAGACAAAATAGATAGTAATTTCTTAAAATATAATCAAAAAAGTGTTAATTCTTTTCATAGAGTTTTTGTATCTCCTGGCATTAGTAAAAATCATAAAATTATTAAAAATGCTGAAAAAAAAAAAATAAAAATTTCAAGTGATATAGAGTTATTTCTAAATGAATTAAAAGAAAAAAATAGAAATAATTCTTTGTTAGCAGTTACGGGCACTAATGGAAAATCAACTATAGCTTTAATGATAGCTAAAGCGCTTAAACTAACTCCTTTAGCAAACTTTGGAAATCTTGTATTAGAAAATTTTCCAAAGAAAAATAAAAAAATAGTATTAGAGCTTTCTTCCTTTCAATTAGAATATTTGGATTATATAAAACCGAAGGTTTCAATAATTAGCAATATCAAAGAAGATCATATTGCTTATCATGGAAGTTTTAAACATTACAAAAACTCAAAAATAAAAATTTGTCAGAATCAGCAGCCTGAAGATTTTGTAATTTTAAATTATGATGATAAAAATATAAGGAATATTTTTTTTAAAAAAAATAAGACTAAAGCCAAAGTTATATGGGTCTCAGCACAAAAAAAAATTAAAGATGGAATTTTTTATTTAGAGAATACTATGCATGACAAGTGCTTTACAAAAAAAGAGTATAAAATAAAAGAAAATGTTTTTCTAAGACATCATCATAATAAACTAAATTTTTTAATTTCTTATGCAGCCTTAAAGTGTTTAAATTACGAAAGTGAAAAAGTAATTAAATATTTAAAGTCTTTTAAAGGGTTGCCGCATAGAGTTGAGTATGTAGGTAAGATAAATAATATATATTTTTATAATGACTCTAAGGCCACAAATGTATCGGCGACCATCTCTGCACTAGAAAGTTTTAGCAAAGTTTTTTTAATTGCTGGAGGTTCAAGTAAGGGAGGGGGCTTTAGTTCTCTTGTAAAACATTCTGCAAGAATTTGTGAGGCATATTTAATTGGAGAAACAGCAAATGAGTTAAAAAAAGCGTTAGGTAAGTTTTGTAAAAGTACCGTTTGTAAAAACTTAGATGAAGCAGTTAAAAAATCATATTATAAAAGTATAATATCAAAAAAAAAATATCCTATTTTATTATCTCCAGCATGTGCGTCCTTTGATCAGTACAAAAACTATGAAAGTAGAGGAAACCACTTTAAAAAAATTTTTAATGATATTTCAAAGGGAAGTTTGTAGTGAAAATATATAGCGCAATCAGTGAAATTTCTTCATCATGGATAAAGTCAATTGACGTTTTAAATTTATTTCTGATAATTTTATTAGCATTACTGGGCTTATTATTTGTTACTACGGCAAGCCCAAGTATTGCAAAATTAAAGCAATTAGAAGAGTTTTATTTTGTAAAAAAGCATGGATTCTTCATGATTTTATCTATAATTCTTTTAATTTTTTATTCTATTTTTACAAAAAAAATTATCTTGAAATCTTCATTTTTAGGGGCAGGTATTTGTTATGTTTTTATGATTATTTCTTTATTTCAGAATTCAATTAATAATGGTGCTTCTAGATGGGTAAATATTATGGGTTATTCAATGCAACCATCTGAGTTATTAAAACCATTTTTAATAGTAATTTTAGCTTTTTTGATATCTAGCAGAAACAAAATAAAAATAAAAAACTACGAATTAGATGGAAAGGTTTTGGCTTTTTTCTTATTAACCTTAACAAGCCTTATCTTAATTAAACAGCCAAATTATAGCATGGTAACAATTCTATTTTTTGTATTACTGTCTCAACTTTTTATTGCAGGAATAAGCCTTAAATTAACCTTCACAATTATATTTACTATTATTACTTTTTCAATATTTTCTTACTTTTCATTAGCACATGTAAAGAAGAGAGTATTAGATTATGCTTTTTCAGAAAAACCTAATTACCAAGTAGAAAAATCTATTCAAGCTTTTAGCTCAGGGGGTTTGTTAGGTAATGGTCCAGGGGATGGAAAAATAAAAAAATATATTCCAGATGCCCATACTGATTTTATTTTTCCTGTAATAGCAGAGGAATATGGAGTTATAGTTTGTATTTCTATTATTTTTATAATTTTTATAATTTTCTTTAGGGGTTTACATAGAGCAAGTAAAATTAAAGATTTATTTAGTTTATTAACATGCTCAGGCTTGTTGGTTCTTTTTATAGCTCAGGCCCTTACAAATATAAGTGTATCATTAAAACTTATTCCGACTACTGGTGTAACATTGCCTTTAATTTCTTATGGGGGGTCTTCTTTATTATCTATGGGCATTGTAATGGGAATTATGCTGGCTTTAACTAGAAAAGAATTTGGACCTAAATACTAAAGATGAATAATTTAAATAAAAATATAATAATAGTAACTGGTGGTACAGGAGGACATATTTTTCCGGCAATAACAGCAGGTGAATATTTAAGCAAAAAACTTTTTAATGTAAACTTTATAACTGATACCAGAGGGTTAAATAATATTAACTTAGCTAGACTTAAACCAAAAGTAATATATGTAAAAGGTTTTGCAGGAAAAACTTATATACAAAAGATAACTTCTATTATTTTAATGCTTATTGCTTCCCTAAAGATTTTATTTTTCTTAAAAAATAAGAAAATAGACTTAGTATTAGGTTTCGGTTCATATGTACAAGTACCAGTCATTCTTGCAGCAAAAATATTGAAAATAAATATAATTTTACATGAAGGAAACTTAGTTTTAGGAAATGCAAACAAGTATTTTTGGAGGTTTGCTAAAGTAAGAGCTTCCGCTTTCCATATAATTAATTCTAAAAAAGATTTTCAAGTAATAGGTATGCCTATAAGAACTGAAATCGAAAACTTGTTTGCTAGAGATTATAAGGCAAATATTCAAAGAAAAAAAATTAATATACTTATATTAGGTGGAAGTTTAGGAGCTTTAGTATTATCTAGAAATATATGTAAGCAAATTTGTCTTTTACCTGTAAACATTAAAAAAAGACTTCATGTAGTTCATCAATCAAAAATTGAAGATATTACGCAAATAAATACTAATTATTTAAAAAATAGAATTAGTTCTGAAGTAAAATCTTTTTTTTCAGATATACACAATAAACTTAAAACAACTACATTGGTAATATGTAGAGCTGGTGCTTCAACCATTACAGAAAATTTAATTGCAGGTTTACCAGCAATATATGTGCCTTTATCTAATTCAATAGATAATCATCAAAAGCATAATGCTGAAATGATTAAGAGTAATAATGCAGGTTGGATGATTCTAGAAGATGAGATAAGCGAGCCTAAATTTCTTGAATTACTAATAAAGTTATTGTCATCTGGAAAGTTGCTTGAAAAAATTTCTTATAACTGTAAAAAAATCTCAAAACCTTATGCATCAAAAAATTTGCACAAACTAGTATTAGGAGTTTTAAATGAAAAATTTTGATAAAAAATTTGGCATTTTACACTTTATTGGAATTGGCGGTATTGGAATGAGTGGCATTGCTGAGGTCTTAATAAATTTGGGCTACAAAGTAGCAGGAAGTGATCTAGTGGAAAATCAGAACGTCTTAAGATTAAAAAAATTAGGTATAAATATTTATATAGGACATAAAAAACAAAACATCGAAGATGCTGCTATGGTTGTTATATCTTCTGCTATTAACCATGATAATGAAGAAATCCTTGAAGCAAAGAAAAAACGTCTCCCTATTGTAAAAAGAGCAGAAATGTTAGCAGAGCTGATGAGATTCAAAAAAAGTATTTCAGTAGCAGGTACTCATGGAAAAACTACTACTACCTCTTTAATGGCAGCAATTTTAGAAACTGCTAACTTAGACCCAACAGTTATAAATGGAGGAATAATCAACTCTTATAACAGTAATGCTAAAATAGGGTCAAGTGACTGGATGGTTGTTGAGGCAGATGAGTCTGATGGTAGTTTTACAAAATTACCATCTACTAATGTTATAATTACTAATATAGATGCAGAACATTTAGATTACTATGGAAGCTTTAGAAATTTAAAAGAAGCCTTTAAGCAATTTATAAACAATATACCTTTTTATGGAATGGCTATAGTTTGTTTAGATAACCCAACTATTCAGAGCATTTTATCAGAAATAGAAGATAAAAGAATAATTACTTATGGTATTAGTCCTCAAGCTGATTACAAAGCTAAGAATATTAAAAATAATAATGGAAAAACTCTTTTTACTTTAGAAATTAGTCCTAGAGTTCTCTCTCCAAAAAAGAATATAAATGGTATCATTTCAAATATTCCAGGAATTCATAATGTACAAAATGTCCTTGCTGCAAGTGCAATGGCAATTGAAATGGGAATAGATACAGAGTTTATTAAAACAGCATTAGAAAAATTTGAAGGTGTTAATAGAAGGTTTTCCTTTTTATGTAGTTATAAAGGAATAAAAGTTTATGATGATTATGGACATCATCCTATAGAAATTAGAGCAACTCTGTCTGCAGCTAGAGAGGTATCAAAAAATAAAGTAGTTGCTGTAGTGCAACCTCATAGATATTCAAGACTAAAAATGCTATTTGCTGATTTTACAACAGCTTTTAATGATGCAGATACTGTATTTATTACAGATATCTACTCAGCAGGAGAAAATAAATTAGAAGATATAAATAAAGAAAGTCTTATTTCAGCTTTAATAGCAGGAGGACATAAAGATGCTAGAGAGTTTGAAAACTTAGAGAAACTTCAAATCTTTTTAGAGGATAATTTAGGAGAAGGTGATGTAATAATTTTTTTAGGAGCTGGAGACATAACACAATATGCAAAGAATTTTTCTAATCTTCTAGTGGGAGTGAAAAATACTAATGCATAGAGTAGAAAAAAAATACTTTAAAAATTTTATTCCTAAAGTATCAGGTATAATTAAAAAAGATTTTAATATTTCTAGTTTAACCTGGTTTAAAGTAGGAGGGAAAGCTGAAATCTTCTTTATGCCAAAAAACAAAGAAGACCTTATTAATTTTTTAAAAAAAATTGGCAAAGATACTCCATTAAAAATTCTAGGAGCTGGTTCAAATATTTTAGTTAGGGATGGAGGAATAAGAGGAGTAACAATCAGTTTAGTTAAAAGCTTTTCAAATATTTCATACTTGAATAATCAAAAAGTGTATGTAGGAGCAGGTGTAAATTGTATAAAACTTTCAAGAGAAACCGCATCAAAATCCTTGGAAGGTTTAGAGTTTTTATCTGGTATACCGGGCACAGTTGGAGGGGCAATAAAAATGAATGCAGGAGCATATGGGTATGAAACGTCAGATGTATTAGAAAAAATAGTTACAGTTGATAGATATGGAGAGATAAAGGAATACGAGAAAAAAGATCTTAAAATGTCATATAGAAAAAATTTATTAAATAAAAATGAAATAATTATACAAGCATTATTTAAATGCAAAAAAGGCAAAAAGCATATAATTCAAAATAGTATCAAAGATTTAAAAAAAAGAAGAGAAGAAACACAGCCAATTAAATTAAAAACAAGTGGCTCTACTTTTAAAAATCCTATTAAAATAAAAGCATGGAAGTTAATCAAACAAAGTGGCTGTTCCAATTTAAAAAAGGGAGGAGCTGAAGTATCTTCCCTTCACTCAAATTTTTTAGTTAATAAAGGAGTAGCAAAAGCAAAAGATGTAGAAGATTTAGGTAAGTTGATAATTAGTAAAGTTAAAAAAAAATTTGGTATTAAACTAAATTGGGAAATTCAAATTATAGGAACTAAAAATAAATATAGAAAGTATTTTAATGACTAAAGTAAAAACCGTAGCAATTTTAAAAGGAGGTTTATCAGCAGAGCACGATATTTCTAAAAAAAGCGCTCAAAGTGTAAAAGTTGCATTGAAATCGAATGGATACAATGTAATAGAGGTGGATGTTAATAATGATTTTTTATCTTGGGCTATAAAAAATAAAGATAATGTAGATGTCTTTTTTAATGCTCTTCATGGGCAGTGGGGAGAAGATGGTAAAATTCAAGGGGTTTTAGAGTACTTAGGAGTTCCTTATACTCACTCAGGAGTTACTGCTTCTTGTTTAGGAATGGATAAAGAGTTATCAAAAAAAATTTTTAAAAATGAAGGAATTAAAGTACCAGAAGGTAAGGTGGTGACTAATAATCAAATTTTAAAAAAAGATCCTTATAAAAGACCATTTATTATGAAGCCTGTATCAGAAGGATCTAGTTTTGGTGTTCATATTATTAAAAAAAATACTTCTATTGAAAAAGTTATTAAGGGTATGAAAGAAAAAATTATATTAGTTGAGGAGTATATTCAAGGTAATGATTATACAGTTGCCTTAATGAATGGAAAGATTTTAGGAGTTTTAGAAATAATACCAAAACAATCCTTTTATAATTTTTCTGCGAAATATAGAAGCGAAAAAACTATTTACAAATATCCTAAAAAAACACCGCCTGAAATGATAAAAAAAATAATTAAATATTCAAAGCTAGCAAATAAAGCCATTAAGTGTACCGGTATTACAAGAGTAGATTTTAGAGTTAATGATAAAAATAAAGATGATATCTATGTTTTAGAAATTAATACTCAACCTGGACTAACAAAATCATCCTTAGTTCCTAAAATTGCAAAACAGTCTGGGATTTCTTTTAATAATTTAATTGATTGGATAGTAAAAGATGCAAAAGTTAATAAGGTTTAATTTAATAAAAATACTTAATTTTAATAAAATTCAACTAGGTATAATTTCCTTGATATTAATAATTATTATTATTTTAGGAACACAGCGGAATATAGTTAATTTATATATAGATAATTTTATAAAAAACTTAGGGTTTTCTCTCAATAAAGTAAGTATATCTGGAATAAAAAAAATCAATGAAAACGAAATTAAAAAACATATCAAATATAAAGCTTGTGAAAATTTATTCTGTATTGATTTGAGAGCTACAAAAGATTCACTAGAAGAATTAGATTGGATTAAAAAGGCAAACCTTAAATTAGTTTTTCCTTCAGAACTAAAAATTAATATTTATGAAGAGGAGCCTAAATTTATATTAGATAATGGTAATCTTTCTTTTTTAATTAACTCGCTTGGTAAAAAAATAGAAGCTGTAGGTGCAAATAAAAATTTATATGAAAATCTGCTTGTCATAAGTGGTGATAATGTGATGGAAAAAATAAGTGACTTAAAAGAAATACTAAATACAGCACCTGAGCTAGCTAAAAATATAACAAGTGCAAAATTAATTTCAAACAGAAGGTGGTCTCTAGTTTATTCATATTTTACAACTTTAGATTTACCTGAAAATAACCCAGAGAAAGCTTTTAGAAAATTAGCCCTGCTTAATAAAAAGCACGGAATAATCTCTGATAATTTAAGAAAAATAGACTTACGAGTAAAGGATAGAATGATAATAAAGTTTAATATTAATAATTTTTCATTAAATGAAAATAAAGTATGAGTAATAGAGATAAATACTTAGCAGCACTTGATATAGGATCCAGTAAGGTCTGTTGTATCATAGCGAGTAGAGATGAATACGATATAAGTAAAATTATTGGACTAGGTTGCAATGAAGCTAAAGGAGTAAGCAATGGTATTATTAGTGACTTTAATACTGCTATTAAAAGTATCTCAGCTGCAATGTCTGAGGCTGAAAAAAAAGCTAATTTAAAAATAAATGAAATAAATATTTCAGCTTCATCAAAAGTGGTACTTACAAAGTTGTTTAAACAAAAGATAAATATTCTTGAAGATAAAATAAAGCAAGAGGATATAAATGAAAGTCTTAATTTAGTGATGCAAAGTCCTTACTTTAATGAGAAGAAAATCTTACATGCTGCTCCTATAGGATTTACTATAGATGGTGCTAATGAAATTAAAAACCCTGTTGGCATGTATGGAACTAACTTAGAAGTTGATTTTGTTATTTCTACAATAGGTATTAATCATTATAAAAATTATATTGAATGTGTGACGAAATGTAATGTAGATATAGGGCAAGTTATTTTTTCTGGCTTAGCTTCAGGTATAGCAGTTTTAAATGACAATGAATTAGACTTAGGTGCGGTAGTCTTAGAAATAGGTTCTACTAAAACCTCTTTATCTATTTTCGCTAAAGGTAATTTTTTATTTTCTGAAGTAATAAATTTTGGAGGTAATAATATTACTGATGCTATAGCAAGATTTTTCGGAATTAGTTTTTCTGAAGCAGAAAAAATAAAAATTATGCATGCCTCTGCTATAGAACATAGTTCAGATAACGAAATTTCATTTGAAGTGCCTTCAGTAAACTTTAATAACAGCGAAAACTTTATAAATATAAGTAAAAAAGATTTACATGAGATAGTAAAACCTTTTATAGAAGACATATTAAAATGGACAAATGTTGTAATTAGAAAGTCAGGATATGAAAAGGTTATTAGTAAACAACTAGTTATAACAGGAGGAGGTGCTCAATTAGATGGAATATCTATACTAGCTAAAAATAATCTAAATTATAACTCTAGAATAGGATTTCCTAGAGAGTTTAAGTCTAATTTAGAGAATACATTAGATCCAAGCTATAGCGTAGCATTAGGAATAATTCAAAGTATTTTTAAAGTCAAAGAGTTTGATAAGAAACAAGGAGTCAATACTCATTTGTCAAAAAAAAGCAGGTTTTCATTTGTTAAAAGCTGGATGAGTGAGATTTTTTTTTAATAATTAACGGAGGTAACTATGACTATAAATTTAACAGAACCAACTAATGAAAAACTAAAACCGCGTATTACTGTAATAGGTGTAGGCGGAGCAGGTTGTAATGCAGTAAATAACATGATTGAGGCTTCTCTTGAAGGGGTAGAGTTTTTGGTAGCTAATACAGATGCGCAATCTTTAGCAAACTCTTTAGCAGATAGAAGAGTACAATTAGGTGCAAAAAAGACAAGAGGCTTAGGAGCTGGAGCTAAACCTGAAGTAGGAAGAGAAGCTGCAGATGAGTCACTTTCAGAGGTAATGGACCAATTAGAGGGTACGCATATGTTATTTGTAACAGCAGGAATGGGAGGTGGAACAGGAACAGGAGCAGCTCCTATTATTGCAGAGGCAGCAAGAGAAATAGGAATTCTAACTGTAGGAGTAGTCACTAAACCATTTGATTATGAAGGTATGAGAAGGATGAAGATAGCTGACGAGGGCATAAAAGATTTAGCAAAATCAGTAGATACGCTTATAATTATACCAAATCAAAATTTATTTAAAGTAGCTAATAAAGATACTACATTTACAGAAGCATTTAGAATGGCAGATGAAGTCCTTTATAATGGAATAAAAGGAGTTACTGATTTAATAGTAAGACAGGGAAAAATTAATTTAGACTTTGCAGATATCCAAACTGTGATGCTAGAAATGGGTAAAGCTATGATGGGAACAGGAGAAGCATCTGGAGAAGATAGAGCTATAGAGGCAGCAGAACTAGCAATAGCTAACCCATTACTGGATGATACATCTATCGCAAATGCTAAAGGAGTAATAATAAATATCTCAGGAGAAGATGTAAAGTTATATGAAATGGATGAGATTGCAGCTCATATAAAGCAACAATGTAAGGAAGATGTTAATCTAATTGTGGGCCATACTATAGACAATGTAGGTGAAGGAATAATAAGAGTTTCCTTATTAGCATCTGGAATTAATAATAGTTTTATTTCAGAAAACGAAGATGATAATGCTAATAAATTTATAAAGCCTAGACTTGTTTCTAGTAGAAAAGAAAATACTAACAATGATGAAGATGTTAATGTACAAGCAGGACACAAACAGTCAGATTTAGAAGACTTTTTAGCAAAAGAGAGCAATGAAAAATCTGATGATACTGTATATGATGAGGAAAGTTTATCTTCAAAGATGGAAGCTAAAAATGATGATTTTTTTATTCCTGAAGAGGAAGCTGCTCCTAAAAAAAGAGTAGGCGAGAAAGTAGATCCTTTCAAAGAAGCAGACTTGTTAAATGGAAACTTAAATGAATCTCACACTGAAGAAAATAATACAGAAAATGCTAGTAACAGTTTAATATCTAGGCTTTCTACAGTAAAAAATAAAGCTATTGATGTAGGAACTAAAGCCTTTTCGATGGTTAGTGAAGTAGCTCATAAATCATTTGATAATAAAAATGAGAAAAATGATGAATTAATTAAAGCAAACAATAATGATGATTTTCATAATTTATCCTCAGAAAGAATAGAACCCTCATTTTTAGATAATGGAGAAGAACAAATAATTAAATCTAGTAGTTATGAAGATAGTTATGATAGTGGAATAGCAAGTGATAATGATAGTATGAATATACCTTCTTTTTTAAGAAGAAATAGAGATTAACTCTATGTAACATTTGTAATAAAACGTTACTGGATTTTTATTTTCTTATTATTATTGTATATAATTATGAGTAATTATAATATATTACAAAGAACTATTTCAAAAAATGTTAGTTTTTCAGGAATAGGATTGCATTCAGGAAATATATGTAATATTACACTAAAGCCTTCAGAAGCAGACACAGGGATTATATTTATTAGAAAAGATTTGAAAGAAAATAATGTAATACCTGCTGACTTTAGGCATATTTATAAAAGTAATTTATGTACCACACTTAAGGCTTATAATTCTGATACTAAAATATTAACAGTCGAACATTTATTAGCTTCTATTAAAGGGAATAGTATAGATAACCTAATTATTGAGGTGGATTCACAAGAAATACCCATTCTTGATGGGTCTGCTAGAGGTTTTGATGATATTATTAAAAGTGCAGGAACCACAGAACATATAAATAAATTTAAAAAATATCTATTTATTAATAAAAAAGTAACAGTAAAAAATGAAAATAGCGTGTTTACGTTAGAACCATTTAACGAATTAAAAATTAATTGTACCGTAAACTTTCCAGAGCCAATAGGAAAACAAACAGTCTCGATAGGAAATAACTACGAAGATATTTATAAAGAAGTAATGGATGCAAAAACATTCTGTTTCTATGAAGATATTGAAATCATGCAAAAAAATGGTTTAGCAAGAGGAGGTAATTTAGATAATGCAATAGTTATTAAAGATGGAAAAGTTATAAATTCTGACTTTGATAATAGTAATAATTATTTTGCAAAACATAAAACCTTAGATGTAGTTGGTGACTTATCATTAATGGGTTTAAACTTGATAGGAAATATATCAGTTTATTATCCTGGACATGAAATAAATAGGCTGGTTATGAATGAAATTTTTTCAGACTACTCTAATTTTAGAATTTACCAACACAATAAAAGTGATAATTTTATTTCTACGGAAAGTGTTCTAACTGCCTAAGTAAAAAAATCACATTCCTGAATAATTTGGCCCGTCTCCTCCTTCAGGAGGAACCCATTCAATATTTTGATAAGGATCTTTTATATCGCAAGTTTTACAATGTAAGCAGTTTTGGAAGTTAATTTGTAATTTTAAATGATTGCTTTCTGTTTTAACAACTTCATATACATTAGCAGGACAATATTTGGTTTCTGGAGAGTCAAACAGCTCTAAATTTTTTTCTATAGGAACATTTTTATTTTTTAAAACTAAGTGGCAAGGCTGATCTTCTTTATGGTTAGTTCCCGAGAAAGATAAACTTGTTAGGCGATCAAAAGTAATTTTATTATCAGGCTTCGGATATGTAATTTTTTTTAAATTTACTTTTTTGTGTAATGTCTCATTATCTTTTTTCTCATGGTTTATGGTCCAAGGAGCTTTACCTCTTAAAATTTTTTGATCTATAAAAGTATTAATTAAACCAGCAAAAAATCCATATTTAAATCCTGGCCTTACATTTCTAGCATTATACAATTCATTATAAATAGAGCTATCTTCAAACTTTGTTTGATAGTTAGTAAGTTCATTCTTTTGTCTTCCTTCTTTAAGTAATTCAAAGTAGGATTCTGCAGCTAGTATACCAGACTTGATAGCAGTATGTGTTCCTTTAATTTTTAAGACATTAAGGGTTCCGGCCTCACAGCCTAGCATTGCTCCTCCAGGAAAACTCAATTTTGTTAAAGATTGATACCCTCCTTCATTTAGAGCTCTTGCTCCATAGGAAACACGTTTTCCATTTTTAAGATATTCAGATATTTTGGGGTGAGATTTAAAGTTTTGGAATTCTTGATAAGGACTTAAATAAGGGTTTTTATAATCTAGACCTACAACAAAACCAATTGACGCAATATTATTGGTTAGTTTGTACATAAATGAACCACCATACGCTTTATTATAAAGTGGCCAACCAATACTATGAATAACTGTACCTAATGGCAAGTTATCATCATTTATTTCCCAAAGCTCTTTTATTCCAATAGCATATGTTTGAAATTTATTATTTTCATATAAATTAAATTTATCTATTAATTTTTTTCCTAAATGGCCTCTACAACCTTCAGCAAAAAAAGTTTGATTTGCTTTTAAAGCAATTTTTGGTTCATATAGATTTGATTTTTCACCATCCTTAGTAACCCCTTTTTCTCCAGTTAGTACACCAAGTACTTTTTCATTTTCATCATAAATTATTTCTTTTGCAGTAAAACCTGGAAAAATGTCTACTCCTAGTTTTTCAGCATATTCAGCCATCCACTTACATAAGTTTCCCAGACTAATAATATAATTATTATCATTTTTCATATCTTTAGGTAATATAAAGTGAGGAAGATTTATTTTATGTTTCTTAGTCAGAAAAAAAAAACTTTCTTTTTGAACTTTAGTTTTAATGGGTGTATTCAATTCCTTCCAATTAGGAATTAGTTCTTCAAAAGAATCTGGTTCTAAAATTGCTCCTGATAGAATATGTGCTCCAACTTCTGATCCTTTTTCAATTATACAAACAGATATTTCTGAGGAGAGTTGTTTTAGTTTTATAGCAGCAGCTAGGCCTGCAGGGCCAGCGCCTACAATAACTACATCATAATTCATTTCCTCTATACTCATATTATAAGAATAGTAACTATAAAAATTTTTGCAATTTTTTTAACAGAATTTTATGTAATGAATTATTGCTAGAAGCACAAACAGTATCATTTGACCCTATTGTTTTACCATCCCAGGTTGTTATTACTCCACCTGCATTTCTTATAATTGGTTCAACTGCTGCAACATCCCAAATCTTTATATTTCTTTCAATTACGGCATCTACCAAACCTTCTGCACATCTCATATACCCTATAACGTCTGTTCCCCATCTAACAAAACTAACCTTTTTAAATAAACTTTTGTTTAAGTCTGGAAAGTTTTTATACATATTTGGATCTGTGCATGTAATAACAGTATCTGCCAGCTTGGTAACCTTAGAGGTAAAAATTTTTTTTCTGTTTAAATACGAATAATTTATATTATTCCAATAGCGTTCTTTAAGAATAGGTTGGTCAACAAGACCTAAAATAAAACTTTCTTTATATTTTAGTGATAACATGAACCCAAAAAGTGGAACTCCTGTAATATATGCATTAGTTCCATCTATAGGGTCAATAATCCAAGTATATGGAGATTCGTTGTTAGTTAGACCTTCTTCTTCTCCTAAAATATTATGAGAGGGAAATTTAGAATTAATTAATCTTCTTATTTTTTTTTCTATTACTACGTCAATATTAGTAACAAATTCATTTCTTGTACCATAACTTTTCAGTGATTTAGAAATATTTTGTGATTTATAATGCTTAATAAGTATTTTTCCTGCAGCATCAGCTAACTGGTGAGAAAAAGATAAGTACTTTTTATTTTCAAAAATCATTATATTATAAATTATTATATTTTAAAAATATGTTATTAATTCATAAATACAAATTATTTCTTATAAAACTACCAATTTTTTTCCTTCTAATGTTAATGGTATCATGTGCAGGAAAAAAAAATAAACAAATACCTTATGAAGAAAGATCTTTAAATACAATTTATAAAAGTGCACTAGAAAAACTAAACAATAAAAATTATGAAGAAGCAATATATGAATTTGATGAAGTAGAAAGACAACATCCTTATTCAGTGTGGGCAAGAAAATCCATACTTATGTCATCATATGCTAGTTATAAAAAACGTGGTTTTGTAAAAGCAGAAATTAACTTAAAAAGATATATTAGCTTATATCCTGCCTCTGATTTAGTTCCTTATGCGCAGTACTTATTAGCAATGTGTTACTTTGACCAAATAATTGATGAAAAAAGAGATCAAACAGCAGNAAAACAGGCTCATCAAACATTTAAACTAATATTAGATAGATACCCTAATACAACATATGCAAAAGACGCTTACTACAAGATTATATTTTTAGAAGATATTTTAGCTGCTAAGGAATTAAATGTGGCTAAAACTTATCTTTCTTTAAAAAAATATATAGCAGCAATAAAAAGGTTTAAAAATATAGTTAATAGCTATCAAACCAGTTCATTTGTTCCTGAGTCGCTTCATAGACTGGTAGAAGTTTATTTAATCCTAGGAGTTAATGAGGAAGCAATAGTTAACGCTAGAGTGTTAGGATACAATTTNCCTAANAGTAAATGGTATAAGTATAGTTACAAATTATTAAAAGATAAAAATTTAATAAATAAATGATTAAGAATATTTTTATAAAAAATATTGTATTGATTGAGTCTCTCAAAATAGATTTTGATGAAGGATTAACTGTTTTTTCTGGAGAAACTGGTGCAGGGAAATCAGTTTTATTAAACTGTCTAAGTCTGGCAACAGGAAGAAGGTCNGACGTAAGTTTTTTAAGAAAAAATGTTAGTGAAGGCAGTGTAACCGTAGAATTTGATATTCAAAACAATGATTTCTTAAAAAAAAAACTTATAAGTTTGGGATTGAGCTCAGAAAATAATATAGTTTTATTAAGAAGAATACTTTATCAAAATGGAAAAAGTAAAGCTTTTATTAATGATAGCCCAGTTACAGTAGGATTGCTACAAAATATAGGCTCGGCTTTAGTAGAAATTCATGGGCAAAATGAAAAAATTGGCTTACTAGATCCTAGTTTGCATATGAGGCTTTTAGATAGATATGCAGATTATTATGATTTACTTGAACAAGTTAAAGATTCTTTTAAAAATTATGAAAAACTATCCAAAATTTATTTAGAAGCTCTAGAANTAANTNATAATAAAGCAAAGCATGAGAAAGACCTAAAAAATAATATTAATTTAATTAGACAGTTAGACTTAAAGGAAAATGAAGAAGAAGTTTTGAAGTCAAAAAAACTTTTTCTTACTCATCATGAAAAAATTTTTGATGTAATTAACAAAATTTATTTTTTGTTAAGTGATGATAGCAACTCTGTAAATAGCGATTTGGCTAGCAATGCAAATAAGCTAGAAGCTATTATTGAAGACTCAAAAGAAATCTTAGAATTAAAACAAATAAGTCACTCAGTAAATCAAATATTAATAGAATCTAAAGAAGTTATAAATAATATAAAAAGTATTAGAGAAAATTATCATTNTAATCCAAAAGAATTAGANGAAATTGAGCAAAGATTATTTGATATAAATAATTTATCTAGAAAATTTAATATTGAACCGTCTGGGTTAAATAAACTCTTACTGGGTTTAGAAAAAGATTATGCTGGGTTAAGTAATCAATCTAAAGAAATTGAAGAAATTAAAAGTAAACTTGAAAAATCAGAGTTTGTTTTTTTTGAAACTTCAAAAAAGCTATCTTTAGAAAGGAATAAAATATCTAAAAAGCTTGAAAAAGAAATTAATAAAGAACTTGGTCCATTGAAATTAGTTGATGCTAATTTTAAAGTACAAATTTTACTCAAAGAAAAAAAAATGTGGAATGCAAATGGATCTGACTTAGTTAGATTTTTAGTGAGCATCAATAGAGGGTCAAAAGAGTCTGAAATTCATAAAATTGCCTCAGGGGGGGAATTATCAAGATTAATGCTAGCCATAAATTTAGTTTTAGCTAAGAGCATTAATCCTAAGGCACTAGTTTTTGATGAAGTTGATAGTGGAGTCAGTGGAGCTGTAGCAGATGCAGTAGGCGTTAGACTGCAAGAACTTTCTAGGCTTCAACAGGTATTAGTAGTTACTCATTTACCTCAGGTAGCTTCAAGGGGTAAAACTCATTATAAGTCTTATAAGTTTTATAATGAAACAGATACGTTTACCGGCATCACTAAACTTAATAAAGAAAAAAGAGTAGAAGAGATTGCAAAAATGATTTCAGGAGAGGTTATTACAGAAGATGCTTTAAAAGTAGCAAACCAACTTATTAATGATAAATAAATTGACAAATAAAAGTGCATTAAAAAATAAAATAAAAAAGCTAGTTGATAAGATTAACTACCATGATGACCTTTATTATAAAAAAAATTATCAAGAAATTTCAGACNAAGAATATGATNAATTAAGAAAAAATTTNAATGATTTAGAAAAGAAATATCCTGAAGAAAATATAGAAAATAATCCAAATAAAAAAGTAGGAAAGCTAGATATTGAAAACTTTAAGACTGTTCAACACAATTCCCCTATGCTTTCATTAAATAATGCATATGAAAAAAATGAAGTAGAAAACTTTTACAATAAAATAAAAACATCTTTGAATAGAAAGTTTAATATTTTAGCAGAAACTAAAGTAGATGGTTTATCTGCTTCTTTAAGATATAAAGATAGAGTTTTAACAATGGGTTTGACCAGGGGAGATGGAGCAAAAGGAGAAGATATAACTAGAAATTTAGAACATATAGATGGCATAAAAAAAACTTTGCCCAGAGAGTTTCCTAAAGATTTAGAAATACGTGGTGAAATATTTATAAAAAAAAATATTTTTATAAACTTGAACAAAGAAAGAAAAAAACAAGGTTTGCCATTGTTTTCTACACCTAGAAATGCGGCGTCGGGTTCTGTAAGACAGTTAGACCCAGAGGTTACAAAAAAAAGAAAGCTTAGCTTTTACGGATACACTATAATAGGAGATAAAAACTTTTTTGGTAATTCTTTAAATAATATAAGAGAAATTTTATTGAAATTTAATTTTTCTTTAAATCAACCTTCCAAACTTTGTCAAACTTTTGAAGAAATGATAGAGTTTTATGAAAAAATAAATAGTGCTAGAAGCTCGCTTAACTACGATATTGATGGAATAGTTTATAAGCTAGACTCAATAAGTGAGCAAGAAAAGTTTGGTGAAACCTCTAGATTTCCAAGATGGGCCTTAGCACACAAATTCCCTGCGGAAAATGCTATTACTACTATTAAGGATGTTATTTTTCAAGTTGGTAGAACTGGTACGATCACACCCGTTGGAATATTAAAGGAAGTTGAAGTAGGAGGAGTTAAAATTAATAGAGCCACATTACATAATCAAGACGAGATTAAAAGACTTTCTATTTCATTAGGTGATACTATTAGTATTCAGAGAGCTGGTGATGTAATTCCAAAAATAACTAGTGTAATAAAAAAATCTGAAAATCCTAAACAAATACAATTTCCAACAAATTGTCCTAGCTGCAATAGTAAGTTAATTAGAAATAATAAAGAGGCAGCAGTAAGATGTTTGAATTATAATGAATGTAAAGAACAAGTTATAAGCTCTCTATCACATTTTGCATCAAGAAATGCTTTTGATATTGAAGGGTTAGGAGAAAGGCAAATTAGAATGTTTTGGGAAAAAAAAATAATTAGAAGTTTCATTGATATTTTTTTGTTAGAGGAAAATAATAATACTAGAAAATTTAATTTAAAAGAAATTGAGGGGTTAGGTGAAAAAAGTATTATTAACTTATTCAATTCTATAAAATTAAGTAGGAGTATAACCTTTGATAGATTTATTTATTCATTAGGTATTAGACATGTAGGTCAGGGCATAGCTCAAGTAGTATCGAGAAATTTCGATAGTATAGACAAATTTATAAATTATTTTATAAATAATGAAACTACGGAAAAAAGCTTTGATGGAGTAGGTGAAATAATAATTAAGAGCATAAAAAATTATTTACAAGAAGATAAAAACCTATTTCAAATAAATTCATTATTAAAATATGTTTATGTAAAATATGAAAGATATGAAAATAATAAACTTTCTAATAAGGTTATTGTGGTAACAGGTTCTTTTAAAAAATATTCTAGGAAGGTTATTACACAAAAACTTATTTCTATGGGAGCTACAGTTTCCTCTAGCATATCAAAAAATACTGATTATTTGTTTTGTGGTGAAGACCCAGGAAGCAAATTAGAAAAAGCTAGACAGCTTAAAATAAAAATTTTATTTAGTAGGGATATAGAAAATATAATTGATAATTAACTATTAAATTTCTTTGTATACCAAAGCAATTCATCAAAGAAGACATTAAATCTTATTTCTGCATCCTTTTTATTAGAAGGAATGCTTTTTTCATTAAAAAAATTAGAAACATTAGGTTGAAACATGCCAAACTTTATAGGAGGACAACCCAATTGAGAAAGCATAGCTCTTAAAGGACTTTGAACTCTTATGCCTGCAAAGTCCCCACTAGAATATGTGCAAACGCAAGAGGGTTTTCTATTAAATTCTGAATAGTAATAGTTAAATATATTTATTAAGGCTGGTGGAGGCATATGATTGTATTCTGCACTGACTACTATAAATGCATTAGATTTTTGTAATATATTATGTATTTTTTTTATATTTTTAGGCACATTTGACTTTTTATATTCCAAAAATCTTTTATCTAGCAAGGGTAGTTTTGCTTTTAAAGGGTCTACTATATAAGGGTTATGTCCTTTCAGTTTTATCTGCTTTTCAAGATAATTAACAAACCTAATTCCTAATCTATTTTTTCTTGTAGAACCGTATATTATAGCAAAGTTAAATTTATTTTTTTTTATATTTTTTTGCATTCTATTTTTAACCATTTTTTTTCTTTTTTATTTAAGTAAGGAGAAACATTTTTTATAACATTTTTATGATAGTTATTTAACCAATTCTTTTCCACTAGGCTTAAAAGAGAAACATCAATTAGCTCTTTTTCATAGGGAACTAATGTAAGAGTTTCCAAAGTAAGAAATTCCTTTTTGTTAAAATATTTAATTTTAGTATATACTAAATTTTCAATTCTAATACCATATTTCCCAGTTTATATAAACCTGGCTCATTAGAAAATATCATTTTTTCATATATAGGAGAAAGGTTTTTAAGAGATATACTGAAAGGTCCTTCATGAACATTTAAGCAGAACCCTACACCATGTCCTGTACTGTGAGCAAAGTCTTCTCCATTATCCCAAAGTATTTTTCTAGCAGTTGAATCTAAGAATGATCCAGGAGTTCCTTGGGGAAACTTACACAAATTAACATTGATGTGACTTTTTAATACTAATGTATAATCATGAATAATATTTTTTTTTACAATATTTTTTTTTCTCGTGATAGTTCTCGTTACATCAGTAGTTCCATAAAAATATTGTCCGCCACTATCTAAAAGCAAGATATCATTATTAGTAATATTTTTATTAGTTTTTTTATTTGGTTGGTAATGAATTATTGCTCCATTTTCACCCGCTCCTGCAATTGTTGGAAAAGAAGGACTAATAAAGTGAGCACTTTCTTTGCGTAATGAATTTATTTTATTTACAACATCTAATTCAGATAAAGCACCATTGTAGCTTTTGTACCAATAAAGAAATTTACATAATGATACAGCATCAAATAAATGGGCTTTTTTTGAACATTCTATTTCAGTAGAATTTTTAA
>NHEU02000046.1 GCA_002171495.2 Alphaproteobacteria bacterium TMED93 | reverse complement strand
TAGCAAGTCGGGTGAAACAACTGAAGTAATTACGTTATATCAATTGATAATAAAATATTTTTCCAATTTTTTT
The DNA here is from genome assembly GCA_002171495.2 of Alphaproteobacteria bacterium TMED93. Lineage (GTDB taxonomy): Bacteria > Pseudomonadota > Alphaproteobacteria > TMED109 > TMED109 > JAYYAX01. Next base: position 25,642 of record NHEU02000046.1, on the reverse strand, counting down.
AATGTAAAAAAAAATATTATAATAATTACAGAAGAAAATAACTCTACGTTATATAAGTTAGGTAGAAAAAAAAATATTAAGTTTATTGAACATAACCCTAGAATTGGTGGAAGGTTTTCTTGTTTTAGTGAAACAGGTTTAATACCAGTACAATTAGCAGGTCTTAACAGCATATATATAACTTCTTTGTCAAATAAGACTTTTAAGGATTGTTTACATAATAATGCGTTCTTTTTGGCAGATAATATTTCAATTCTATATAATTTTATTAATAAAGGTAAATATATAGGGCATACTGTATTATCTTACCAGGACTCACTCAACTCTCTAAACATGTGGTATAGACAATTATGGGGAGAGTCTTTGGGTAAGAGTCAAAAGGGAGCACATATATTACCGGCCATTGGACCAATAGACCATCATAGCCAATTGCAAATGTGGTTAGATGGTCCTGATAATCTTTTTTATACTATTATTTTACCCAAAAAAAGAAAAAATGATTATGAACTGAAGGATAGTAAAAATTTCTTGCCAGCCCATTTAAATAAAAAAAAATTAGGAGAGATTTTAAATACTATGGCCCTAGCTACATATAAAGAACTAGTAAAAGCAGGAAAGCCAGTAAGGATGGTTTATTTAGATGATGATGGCTTATATCCAGCTATTAAATTAATGTCTTATTTAATGCTAGAAGTAGCATTATTAGGAAAATATTTAGGAGTAAATCCTTTTGACCAACCTGCAGTAGAAAGAGTAAAAATATTAACAAAAAAACTATTAATTAAAAATGCATAAGATTAGAGTNCTTCCTACTCATATAATAGATAGCATAGCTGCAGGAGAAGTTATAGANAGACCTTATTCAATAGTAAAAGAGTTNCTAGAAAATTCTATTGATGCGAAGGCAGAGAATATAGAAATTCATGTTGAAAACANTGATGAAATNAAAATTATNATTTCTGANGATGGAAAAGGNATACATGAAAAAGACTTGGAATTATGNGTAAAAAGACATGCTACTTCAAAAATATTAGATAATGATTTATTAAGAATAAGAACGCTAGGCTTTAGGGGAGAAGCGCTTTATGCTATAGCTTCGGTATCTAAAATAGAAATCATAAGTAAAACAATAGATATGGATAATGCAGTTAAAATGGTTGTAGAAGAGAATAAGGTATTAAGCTTTAAACCAGCGAAGGGTAAAAATGGCACTCATATAGAAGTAAAAAATTTATTCAAAAATTTTCCAGTAAGAAAAAAATTTCTTTCTAATGCAAAAGCAGAAAATTACTATATAAGAGAAGTTATTAAAAGTATTGCAATTTCAAATCCTGAAATAAGTTTTAATTATTTTGAAGAAACAAAACCAAAATTAGTTTTATTAAATAGAGAAAAAGAAAATAACTTTCAAAATAGAATAATAGAGATACTAGGAAAAGACTTTCATGAAAGTTCACTTTTTCTGGAAGAAAAAAAAGGAATGTTTTCAATAAAAGGTTTTATCAGCATTCCAACTTATAATAAATCTAGTTGGAAAGATAGTGTTATAATAGTTAATAATAGGATAATCAAGGATAGAAAAATTTTAGGTTTAATTAAGGCTGCATACTCAGGCTTATTAGCGGGTAATAGATTTCCTGTAGTTGTACTAAATCTATCATTTCCTCATGAGGAAGTAGATGTTAATGTTCATCCTAGAAAAACTGAGGTTGGATTTCTTGATAGAAAAAAATTTAATGGGATATTAATAAAAGTTTTAAGAAATAGACTAGAAAGTGCTGGTTTAATAAACTCAGGTATCTATGAAAAAAAACTTTTCAATCAATTTTCTCATGAAGAAAAAAAGAATTTTTATACAGAACCAATATCTTTTTCTCAAAACACTAAAGCTTATTTAAAAACTGAACCTGAACTTCAAATGGAAAAAAGTGATGAAAAAACTGTTGATTATGATTTTTATAGATTAGGTTTTGCAATAGCACAAATTAATAAAATGTTTATCATAGCACAAGCACAAAATAAGATAATTTTAATAGATCAACATGCAGCACATGAAAGAATAGTTTTAGAAAGTCTAAAATTATCATACTTAAAAAATAAGATTGAGAGACAAGTCCTTTTAATGCCAGAAATCCTTGAAGTAGATGGAAATATAAGGTTATTTTTAGATAATAAAGAGAAAATATATGAGATAGGAATAATATTTGAGGAATACGGTGATAATGCTATTTTAGTTAGAGAAATTCCTGGTATTCTTGGAAAGATAAGCATAAAAGAACTTTTTGATGATTTATATATACAATTAGAAAAGTTTGATGAAGTGAACTTGAGTAATTATCAAATAGAAAAATTATTTTCAAGTATAGCTTGTCATAATAGTATTCGTGCTGGTAGAAAGCTTAATATTGAAGAAATGAATAATCTATTGAGGTTAATGGAAAAAACACCTAATGCAGGTCAATGCAACCATGGAAGACCAACCTTTGTTGAACTAAGCATTAAGGATATAGAAAAATTATTTGGAAGAACCTAATTAAAAGTCAGAAATATTAGTCTTGTATTTCCGTAACATTTTTCATGTTTTATATATTTATTAAACTCAGACTTTATTTGAAAGCTTTTTTTTGTTTCACAAATTATTAGCGATTTTTTTTTTAAAATTTTAAGGTCATTTATTAATTCTATAGAAGCATTCAGTAGTCCTTCGTTATATGGAGGATCAAGAAAAGCAAGTTTATATTGATGTGGAAGATTTTTAAGGTTAAAAAAGTTTTCATTAATAGTATTAGTATTATCATCAATACTTAAATTTCTAATATTTTCTTGGAGAACACTGTATATTACTGAGTCCTTTTCTATTAAGGTGCTATGAAACATTCCTCTTGAAATAGCTTCAAATGAAACAATTCCTGTTCCAGCGAAAGCATCTAACATATAGCTCTCTTTTTTCCATTTATCTAACTCTAAACTATGTAGCAAAATATTAAAAATTGCTTGTCTTATTTTATTTAGAGTAGGACGAAGAACTCTATTTTTTATTGAATATATTTTTTTTGATTTAAGTGAACCAGCGGTTATAATCATATATGATTTAATTTAAGTTTATTAATATTTAAAAATTTAAGCTCACCAGTTTTTAATGTTCCTATTTTATAAGGACCATACTGTATTCTTATTAATTTATTTACACTAAANCCAAGGCGTTTAAAAACTTTTCTAATATGTTGNTTTTTTCCTTCATCTAGATTAACTAATAGCCAGCTATAACTTTTTGTTTTTTTAATAATTTGCATTTTAATAATTGAATAAAACTTATTATTAATATTAATACCTTTGCTCGCTTTTTTTAAAGCAGCATCTGTAATAAGACCTTGAACTTTTACTTTATAAATTCTAACTATTTTNGAAGAAGGTTTTTCTAAATATGCTTTTATTTTGGTATTATTAGTTAATAAAATTAAACCNTGAGAGTTAAAATCTAATCTACCTACTGAATGCAAACTACCTTTCATCATTTTATATATATTTTTTGGAATTAAATCGTATATTTTTTTTCTATTTCTTTCATCATTATGAGTACATATTATTCCCTTAGGTTTATTAATAGCCAGTAGGAAAAAACTTTTATCGTTTTTAGTANCTAGCTTATTTTCAAGATATGGTTCAATCATTTTTTTTAGCAGCTTTTATAAAACCCTTTAGAAGATCATTATCACTTTGTTTTATCATAAATTCAGGATGCCACTGAACCCCAATACAAAAACTTTTTGACTGATCTTCGATTCCTTCTATTACTCCATCTGGAGCAATAGCATTAATAATTAACCCTTTACCTGCTGTTTTAATTGATTGATGATGAGCACTATTTACTTTAATTGATTTCTTTTTAATTATATTATAAAGCTTTGTATTTAAATTTAATTTCACAGAGTGACTTACTTGATTTCTAGGGTTTTTTTGTTCATGGTCTATAACAGTAGATAAGTCTTTTTTTATATCCTGTATTAGACTTCCGCCATATACAATATTTAATAGCTGTTGACCACCACATATACCCAATATAGGAATGTCTTTTTTTAAAGCTTTTTTACAAATATTAATTTCAAATTCAGTTCTCTCATTCTTTATAAATATGTTTTTATACTTTTTTCTTTCTAAATAATACTTAGGATCAATATCAAATGCACCTCCAGTTATTACTAGTCCATCAATTATATCTAATATTGAATTAATTGATTTATTATCATAAACTAAAGGTATAGGTATACCCCCGAAGTTGCTAATCGAAGAGCAGTAATTTTCTCTTAATGCATACCAAGGGAACTTGGAGTAAGTTTTAGAAGTTTCTAAGTCTAAGGTAAGGCCTATTATTGGTTTTTTTGGCATAATTTAATTTTTTTTTGATAATAATATATTTTGCAGTTATCTCAAATAACAAAAATTGCTTTAATTCAGGCAAGAAAAGCTTTTGCTAAACGAGAAGTACCTGTAGGTGCTGTTATTTTTAATAAAGATAGGATTATTTCAAAGGCTTATAATATGATTATTTGTAAAAATGACCCTATTGGGCATGCTGAGATAATAGCCCTGAAAAGAGCAACAAAAAAATTAAAAACTACAAACCTAATGAATTATAGTCTTTATGTTACTTTAGAACCTTGCATGATCTGTAGTTATATTATAGCAAAGTTTAAAGTAGGATACTTATATTTCGGAGCATATGATATTAGAAATGGAAGTATTCATAATGGAACACAAGTTTTTTTAAATGAAAAAAATATTCATATACCTGAAGTATTTGGTGGTATAGGAGAAAAAGAGAGCAAAGAGTTATTAGATGAATTTTTTAAAAAAATAAGAAAGTAGCTATGATCCAATATCTTTTCTAAAAAAACTACCTTTCCAAGATATATTACTACAAACTGAATATGTTAGCTCTAAAGATTTTTTTATATTTTTTGCTTTACTGACTATATTTAAGACTCTTCCACCGTTAGTAATATAATTTCCTTTATCATTTTTTTTAGTACCAGCGTGATAAACCTTTATATTCTTTTCATTTTTATAGAGTTCTATGCCTTTAATTTGTTTGCCTTTTTCATAACTCTCTGGATATCCTTTGCTTGCTATAACTACACAGGAGGAGACTGCACTTTGTAGTTTTATTTTAATATTTTTAATATTTTTCTTTTTTAGGGCAATACATATATCTAGAAAATTATTTTTTATTCTAGCAAGCACCGCCTGACATTCTGGATCACCTAATCTGACATTATACTCAATAAGATAGATGCCTTTTTTTGTAAACATCACTCCAGCATATAAAAATCCGGTAAAAGGATAACCTAATTTGTTCATAGTTTTTAATGTAGGTTTAATAATATTTACCATTATACTAGAAACTACTTTTTGTGTTTCTTTTGGGGAAGGAGATATACATCCCATTCCGCCAGTATTTAAACCCTTATTACCATCATAAACTCTTTTATAGTCTTTTGCACTCCCTATAAACTTAGCATTGGTTCCATCTACTGCAAAAAAAAAACTACCCTCTTCTCCATATAGGCATTCCTCAATTATAATTTTAGACTTATTATTACCTAAATTACCTTTTATAATATTGTTTAAGAATATTTTTGCCTCATTAATAGTTTTTGCTACTATAACGCCTTTACCTGCTGCTAAACTATCCATTTTAAGCACTAAAGGAAACTTTCTTTCTTCAATTATTTTTTTTGCATGCTTTGCGTCATCACAAACAATCCATTTTGCTGTTTTAATTTTAGACAAGTCGCAAAGCTTTTTTGTAAAGTACTTAGATGTTTCTAAAGAAGATGCAAACTTACTAGGTCCTATTACACTAATTCCTTCCATAATTAAAAAGTCAGAAATTCCCTTATCTAAATATTCTTCTGAACCAGGAATAACCATAGCTATTTTATTTTTTTTACAAAAATTTGATATTGATATAAAACTTTTAGTATTTATATCAGCAATTTTTGATACTAAAGCTATGCCAGCATTTCCAGGAGCACAAAAAAGCTTTCCTATTTTTTTTGATTTAGATAATTCATAACATATAGAGTGTTCTCGCCCTCCACTTCCTAATACTAATATATTCATGTTACATTTTCTCCATAGTTGTATATTATATTTATTAATACAAATGTAGTTTATTATGTCAAATATACCAGAATATAGTGTATCAGANTTATCTTATCTAATTAAAAAAAAGCTAGAAAAAGACTTTGCTTACGTTCAAATNAAAGGCGAAATTTCAGACCTAAAATTTTGGAACGGACACTACTTATTTAATTTAAAAGACGAAGAAAGTATGTTAGCAGCAAGAGTTTGGAAAAATAGGGTTCCGAATCTTAACTTTAAGCCAGAAGAAGGTATAGAGATCACCGCAACAGGTAAAATTAGTACACATCAAAAAAGGTCAGGATATAANCTTATAATTGAAAACATAAGTGCTTTAGGAGAGGGAGAACTCTTAAAGTTAATAGAAGTAAGAAAAAAAAAATTAAAAGAAGCAGGTTTTTTTGATAAATCTTCTCCTTTGCCATTATTACCAAATAGAATTGGAGTTATTACTTCTTTAACAGGGGCAGTTATTGAAGATATTAAAAATAAAATTTTATTAAAGTTTCCTTCTCATTTACTAATCTGGCCTATAAGTGTTCAGGGAGTTTCAGCAGAGTCAGATATAATTAGAGCTATCGAAGGTTTCAATTCACTAGAAAGACAAAGAGCTCCAGATGTAATTATATTGGCAAGGGGAGGAGGAAGCGTTGAGGACTTGATGCCATTTAATTCAGAAAAGTTGGCATATGTAATTTATAATTCAAAAATTCCTATAATATCTGCAGTAGGGCATGAGACTGATTTTACAATAGCAGATTTTGTTGCTGATCACAGAGCCTCTACTCCTACAGCTGCAGCTGATTTGGTAGTGCCAGATAAAAAAGAAATTAAATTAAAACTAAAAAACTATAATAAAAATATAAATTTGAGTATTAATAGATTTATTTCTAATAATTTATTAAAGATAAAACAAGCAGAGTTAAGAATAATAGATCCGAAAAAACTATTAGAAAGCAATAAATTAAAATTAAAAAATATCTTTTTTCAGTATCGTAAAACTATAAAATTCNAATTTTTGGAGAAAAAAAATCAAGTACGTTCATGCTCTTTGAAAACGCCAAAATTTCTTCTAAAAAATGCTGAAAAAAATCTGAATAAGAATAAAAAAAATATAAATGATATAATTCTTAAAGTATTCTTAGAAAAAAAAAAGNATTTGCATAATAAATTAGATATTCTTGATTCTAGTTCGTATGAAAAATGGTTAAAGAAAGGTTTTGCAATAGTAAAAAATAAAGAGGGAAAACTAATTAAAGGTTTAAATAATTTAAATATAAATGACAAAATATATATTAAACTTTATAAAGGGGAATTAAACGCCAATGTTAAAACAATTAAAGAAACAAGGTAACTGTTACTTAGTTTTATTAGTATTTATTTTTTATAAATTAGTCGTTGAGGTTAGTGCTATTGAACTTAATGGAGATTTTATTCAAGGAGGAATAATATTTGGAAAAAGCTCTACAGAAGATAAAGTTTTTTATAATAACCAGAATATTCCATTAGATGAAAAAGGAAACTTTCTTATAGGTTTAGGCCGCAATCATCCTAAAGTTGGAGACCTAAAAATTATTAAACCTAATAAGCAAATAATAAAAAAGAATATAAAAATAATACAAAGAAAGTATGAAATACAGAAAATTAATAATTTAGAAAAAAGTAAAGTTACTCCACCAGAAAAGTTTTTTAAAAGGATTAAAGATGAGGGAATTAAAATTAGAAAAGCAAAATCTTCTGATGTTAATTTTTCATACTANCAAGTAGGCTTTCAAATGCCTGCTCAAGGTATAATCACGGGAGTATATGGTAGTCAAAGAATTTTAAATGGAATACCCAAAAGACCCCATTATGGAATAGATATAGCCAATAAAATAGGGACACCTATATTAGCACCTAGTGATGGAGTTGTTGTATTAGTTGAAAAAAACTTATACTTTTCGGGAGGAACTATCATAATTTCTCATGGGAGAGGTCTCACATCTTCTTTACTTCATTTAAACGACATATTGGTTGAAAAACAAGCAATTATTAAAAAAGGTGAAGTGATTGGTTTTATGGGAGAGAGTGGGAGAGCAACTGGTCCGCATTTGGACTGGAGAATGGAATTACGAGGAGTTAGAATTGATCCTTATTTGCTTATTAAAAAATAACTAAATACGTTTTTTTTCATACAGACTTTTTTTCCACCTTCTATGAATCCAAAGCCATTGTTCAGGGTCTTCTTTTATCCAAGATCCTAAATGATTATTAATTGTTTCTAATATAAATTTNACTTTTTGATTGTGTGTTAACTTTTTATTTGCATATGAAACTTTTTTAAAAAAAGTTATTTTATGACCATTATTAGGAGTTCTGAGTAATTTTATTGGAACAATATCAAGGTCCATTCTTAAAGCTAGCTCTGCTATTGCAGTAGCTGTTCTGGAAGGTTTTCCTAAAAAATTTATATTTATTCCTTCATTTAGCTTTTGGTCCATCAGTAAGGCCAATCCTTTTCCTTTTCTTAACCATAAAAACGACTTTTTTGCTCCTAAATCCCCTTTAGGAACATAGGATGTTTTTTTATTTCTATATTTTTGAATTATCTTATCTAAATAAAAATTATTTGATTTTCTATAAATTCCCATTAGCTCAGTATTAAGTTTATTAATTATATATGGTCCAATTTCCCAATTACCAAAATGTGCTGAAAAAAAAATTATTCCTTTATTTTTTTTTTTATTTTCTAAAACTAAGGATTTTGCGTATTTAAATCCTTCAATTTTGGTATTTTCACATTTTATAGGATCATACCTATGTAGAAAAGAAAACTCTCCTAAGTTTTTTCCTAGGTTTTCCCACATTTTAATACAAATTCCATTTATCTCGTTTTTTTTTAAATTGGGCCATATATATTTTAAATTTACTTCAGCTCTTTTATTAAACTTAGTTCTAGGTCCTATTAGTCTGAATAAGTAACAGCAAAAAATTATGGATTTTTTTTTTCCAATAACTTTGAAAAATATTAATATTAAATATACAAAAACTGCTATTAATATATTTAGTATTGAATTATGCATTTTTTTTTATTTTCCGAATAAATAAATTATAGAGAACGTCTTGGTTAAATTGAACTATTAAAGGAATTGGTAATATTTTATTTTTAAATTCTTTTGGTACCTTTACATAATCTTTTTCTGTAGTAAATATTGTTAGTTTAAACTTTTCAGACATTAAAATTATTTTTTTAAAGTCTTTTTTTTTATATCTATAGTGATCTGGATATTCAATTTTTTTCACTAAATTAAATCCATAGTTCATTACAGAGATAAAAAAGTTTTCGGGATGAGCAATTCCTGCAAATGCCAAAATATTTTTATTTTTTACATTTTTAAAAAGTTTTTTTTCATATAATAATTTAGCATATGTTATAGGTTTAGAACTATTAAGAATAATTGGATCTAAAGATCCCATATTCCCATAATAAAATATACTGTCCGCCCTTTGTATGCCGGAATAAATTTTTTCTCTTAAAGGCCCCGCTGGTATTATGGATTTATTGCCAAATTGTTGCATTTGATTAATAGTCAAAATATTATAGTCTTTTATAATAGAAAAATCTTGATAACCATCATCTAAAATAATAAGGGTGGCTCCTTTTTTTATAGCGTGTTCAATGCCTACTTTCCTATTTTTTACAAGCCATGTAGTAGCTATTTTGGAGATTAATATAGGTTCATCACCGACAATAAGAGGTTCACTTTTCTCATTGATAAGAATTAGAGCTTGAGTATTTTTACACTTGTATTGTTTTTTTACAACATGAACAATAAAGTTTTTTTTTAAAAATAACTTTGCGAGTTCTATAGTTAAGGGAGTTTTGCCACTGCCACCAGATATTATATTACCTATACATATTACAGGAACTTTAAACTTTTTTGGTTTTGAAAAAAATCTTTTAAAATAAAATCCTATCAACCATAAACCTGATAAAGGATAAAATATATATTTTAAACTTGATTTATCTTTATACCAAAATTTTGGAGTTTTCATTTTTTCTTTCTAACGCAATAACTTTTTTTACAATTTCTTTTTCTTTTTTTGGAAAACTTTGAGTTATTAAAAAAGCCTTCTTGCCAATACTATTTAGTGTATTTTTATCATGATATAAATCAATTATTATTTTAGATAATTTGCTATTATTTTCTAACATTTTAATAGCACCTTTATGTTTAAAAATATTTACAGTATCTTTTATTTTTGAAAAATATTTTCCTATAATTATACATTTAGACATCTGGGCAGGCTCTATTATGTTGTGTCCTCCTATAGGGTATAAAGTTCCTCCTAATATTACTAAATTTGCTGAGGAAATTAATGTGCCACTTTCGCCAAAGGTGTCAGCTAAGTATACCTGTGTGTTTTTTTTAGGTAATTGTGAGATTGACCTTTGCATAAATTTAAAACCAAAGTTATTTATAATTTTTTTTATATCATTTGCTCTTTTTGGATGACGTGGTTGTATTATTAAAATAACATCCTCTATTTTTCTTGTTATTTCTTTTAAACTATTAAGTAAAATTTTTTCTTCTCCAGCATGAGTACTTAAGGCTAGAATAATAAACGAGTTTTTTACTTCTTTTTTAATTTTTATAACATTACTTCTTTTTACTTTAAGTTTTAAAGAGGAGTTTTTTAAATTATAAACATCATGAATTTTAATATTTGCAAATTTAAATAATTTATTTTTTTCTACTTGAGATTGAGCAATAATAATATCAAACTTTTCTAACAGATTTTTAAAAAACTTTTTAAATAATTGCCATCTTTTGAGTGACTTATCTGAAAAGCTTGCCTGGACTAAAACAAGTGGAATATTATTTTTTCTACAATTATTAATTAAATTAGGCCATATTTCTGACTCAACAAATACTGATATATTTGGTTTATAATTCATTAAAAACTTTTTAACAAAGAAGTTTAAGTCTAAAGGAAGGAATTGGTGAAAAACACCTTTAGAAAAGTTTTTTTTTACATAAGCTTCAGACAACAATGTACTTGTTGTAACTAAAACATCATATTTTTTATTTAAAAATATTTGCGATATCCTTTCTAAGGACTTTACTTCACCAACACTACAAGCATGAAACCAAATTAACTTATTCTTTTTTTTGTAAATATTATTTGTAATGCCAAGTTTTTCTATATACTTTTTATTATGTTCCTTTCCTAATATTACTCTAATTAATATTATTAAGATAATTATAGGAGAAGTTAGATATAAAAAAAAATTGTAAAAAAATAAAAACACTAAATGCCGGCCAGTGTCATATTCTCAACTAATACAGTAGGAGAGTTAATATTTTCTATTACCTGCAAATCATTAGCTGGTATTATTTTTTTTAAAATATCATTCATATTTCCTGCAATAGTAACTTCGTTAACAGGAAAAGTAAGTTCACCATTTTCTATCATGAAGCCAGCAGCACCTCTGCTATAGTCTCCATTTACAGGATTAAAGCTCATTCCTAACATTTCTGTTACAAATATTCCCTTTTTTATTGATTTAATTAGCTCATCTGGAGACTTTTTTCCATTATTTAATGTTAAATTGTAAGGACTTGAATTGCCATTAGGCTTTACTTTTAATTGTCTAGCACTTCGTAGTCCTAGTAAGTAGTTTTTAAAATATCCATTTTCTATTAAATTTAAATTTTTTGATTTAATACCTCTCGTGTCAAAAGGCACAGACCCTAAACCTCTTAATAAATGGGGCATATTAGCAATTGTAATATCTTCTTTACAAATTTTTTTTTCTAACTTTTTTGATAAAAAGCTAGTTCCTCTCGCAATTGATGTTCCAGAAATACATGATGCCAATGATGATAGTAGGCTTTTAGCAATTCTTGGCTCAAATACAACATCAACACTACTACTTTTTATTTTTTTAGAATTTAATCTTGAAGCAGCTCTTTCTCCTGCACGTTTACCTATTTCTAAAGAGCTTTTTAAATCTTCAAAATGAATAGCTGCTGAATAGTCATAGTCTCTTTGCATATTAGTATCTCTTCCTGCAATACCAATAGAAGATATTGTATGAATAGTTTTATTATAGGTTTTGAAGAAATCTTTAGATGATAAAAAAGTAATTTGTGTATTGCTAGTACTTGCGGATGCTCCTTCAGTATTTGTAATTCCTTTTACACCTAGCATGCTTTCCTCAGCTTGCATTGCTAAATCTGAAAGTATTTCTTTATCTATAACTTGTTTATCTTCAAGATCTAATTTATTAAGGCTATTAGCATAATCATTATACTCAGGTAATCCAGAATAGGGATCCTCTGGAGATGACTCTGCCATAAATCTTCCTTTTTCTAAAAAAGTTAAAACATCTAATCCTTGTATATTATTAGCACTTAGTGTCGCTTGTTTTTTTCCCAATACTACATTTAATGAAATACTACTTCCCTCTGAGCTCTCAATGTTTTCAAGTTTTACATTTCTGGTTTGTACAGACAATACGCTGCTGTTAGAAATAGATAGCTCAAATTCATCAATACCAACTTTTTTATAGTTTTTTAAAATATTTTCGCTAAATTGTTCTATATTATTATTTTTCAAATGCCACCTCTTTATTAATGTTTATTATAATATAATTTCGCATTTACAATCATATGAGATTAATTTTTTTTTCATTTTTTTGCAGCCCTCAAGAGCTATTAGTTCAGCACTTTTCTTTTTATGCATGTTAAAACTAAAGCCAACAGCATATTTAGTAAATACTTTATCAACTTTATGCGGAATACAAATTGCACCAGATTTAAAGCTCTTTAAACTATCATACATAATATTATACCCTGATAGGGTTTCTTTAAAAATATTAATATAATTATCTTGGCTAGCTGCAGTATTTTTTTGTATTAAAAATAATAAGAATAACAATTTTAGTAAAAATAACATTTTATTATTATAACTTGTGTAATATGGCTGGGGGACCGGGACTCGAACCTGGACTGACGGGATCAAAACCCGCTGTTCTACCAATTAAACTATCCCCCAATATAATTAATAATATTGCATTTGTTTAACTTTTGAGCAAGAGTATAAAAAAAAAAATAAAATGAAAATTATTAATGGAAAAAAAATAGCATTTAATCTTAATGAAGAACTAAAAGATAGGTTAGAAGGATTTAAAAAAAATAAAAATATAGTACCTACATTAGTCGTAATTTTAATTGGTAATAATCCAGCTAGCAAAACCTACGTTAAAAATAAACAAATTAAGGCTGATGAGGTTGGAATTAAATCTACTGTAAAGATGTTAAGTACTGAAACAACAGAAAAGGATCTTTTAGATATTATTGATAGTTATAATAACGATAATGATATTGATGCCATACTTGTTCAATTACCTTTACCATCTCATATAAATGCTAATAAAATAACAGATGCCATATCATATGAAAAAGATGTAGATGGCTTTAACTCTAAAAACATAGGATTATTAGCACAAGGAAGGCCTTATATTGTTCCCTGTACACCTTTAGGATGTTTAAAGTTATTGCGTACTGTAGTAAATCTTACAGGTACCAAGGCTATAATTGTAGGAAGATCTAACATAGTAGGAAGACCAATGTCATATTTATTAACTAATCAAAATTCTACTGTAACTTTAGCGCATTCAAGGACAAAAAATTTAAAAGAACTATGTCTAGATAACGATATTATTATTGCAGCCACAGGTATACCAAAGATGATAAAAAGCGACTGGGTTAAGGAAAAAGCAATTATAATTGATGTAGGTATTAATCAAATAGATGATAAGAATTATAAAAAAATTTTAGTTGGTGATGTTGATTACTCTGATGTTTTTTCTAAGGTAAAAGCTATTACTCCTGTTCCAGGCGGTGTGGGTCCCATGACTATACATTGCCTAATGGAAAATACTTTTAAGTTATCTTTGCTTAGAAGAAACTTAAAGTATAATTTTTGATATTTTCTTCCAACAACCTCTTGTTATCTCTTTAATATTTTTCTCATATTCTAAAGCGCTAGGTTTGTTTTTAAAAAGAATAAAAATAGTTGATCCACTTCCTGTCATTTTGGGCTTGGTCAAAATAGCTTTAGTAATTGGAAGTTCATTTATCATATTTTTGAGTATACAAGAAATATTTTCAGCTACTTCCTGTAGGTCATTATTATGATAGTTCATATCATTAATTAAGTTTTTATAGTTATAATTATATTTGGGTGCTTTTGAAAAAGGCTTAGAAAAACTTTTAAAAACTTTTTTAGTGCTTAGATTAATATTAGGTTTGATTAATAATATCCATATATTTTTATTAAGTATTTTCAATTTCTTTAATTTATCACCAAAACCTTCTACTTTTTGATTAAATGAAAAATAACAAGCTGGCAGATCTGCTCCTAATGTACCCAACTGGCTGATTATTTCTTTTTTTTTAATATTAAGTTTATACATCTTAAAAATAACCCTAGCAACAGCAGCGGCATCGGCTGAACCTCCTCCTAGCCCCGACCCTATTGGAATATTTTTTTGAATTTTAATTTTAAAGTTATTCGATATAGAATACCTTTTTTTTATTAAATGTATTGTTTTTTTTACTATTGTATCACCTCCACTTTCAGAAAGAATTTTAGAAAATTTTCCGTATGTATTAATAGTCAATTTTTCATTTTTTTTTATAAAAATATTATCGTAAAGATCAGGTAAAAAAGTAATAACACTATTTATAGAGTGATAATCTTTAGTTTCTTTTCCTAAGACTCTAAAAGTTAAATTAACTTTTGCATAAGCCTTTTCTTGTAAATAACTAGAGTGTAACAAGTTTAATTATAGACCTTTTTTTAGTTTGAATTTAATTTTTTCTTTTAGCTCTTCATCTGGTTTATAAATTAAGGCACGATTCCACTGATACACTGCTTCATTCTTATAACCTGCACGCCACATTGCATCTCCTAAATGATCATTTATTATAGGATCGTTAGGAACTAAGCTTACTGCTTTTTCTAATTCTATAACTGATTTTTCGTATTCACCCATTCTGTAGTAGGCCCATCCAAGGCTATCAACAAAATAACCATCATCAGGTCTTAATTTTACGGCCTTTGAAATAAGATCTTTTGCCGCATCAATATTTTTTCCGGAATCTATCCATGAGTATCCTAAATAATTAAGAGTAAGAGGTTGTTCAGGGCTTAATTCTATAGAATATAAAAAGTCTTTTTCAGCTAAGTTCCATTTATTAGATCTTTCATAAGCCATTCCTCTTGAGTAGTATAAATACCAGTGCCTATTTTCTACTACTTTAAGGCTAGAAATAGCTTCTGAAAAGTATTTAGTTGCATTCTTATAATCTTTTTGAATATGATAAAGTTCTCCTAATTTATAAAAAATCTCAGTTTTCTCTTCATAGCCTTTTTCTAGTCTATGTAGGTAGTCTAAGGCAAAGCTGTATTGTTGTAAGTCTATATATAACTCTGAAATATTTATTAAGACATTCCAATTAATATAACTATTAGATGGGATATTTTTCATATGTTCTATGGCTAACATTTTTTTATCTAAACTTTTTAAATTCATAGATATCAGATACTTTACTAAATGATTTTCAGGATCAATATAAAGAGAGGTTTGAGCTAATGCTAATGAAGTTTCATACATGTTTTGAGAATATAAAGTATAAGCTAAATTATATAAGGCTTCAGATATTCCTTTTTTTGGTGTAATTAACTTCGTAAATATATTGTTATTATCTTTTTTTAAATATTTAGAAAAGCTATGGTCTGGATATTTTTCTAAAAACCTAGAAATATATATATTATCCAAATTATTTTTGCTAAACAAATTAAAGTAAAAATATAATGTTCTTAGCTTTTCTATATCAAAAGTCTTTAAATGTTCTTCAAAAGTATTTTTAGAGAGTGCCTTTTTGTTATGATATAATTGGATAAGAGCTAAATGATGATAATAAAAATTACTTAAAGCTAATCCTTCTGATTTATATTCATATTTTTCTAGAGAGACAATAGCTTGTTTAAGATTTGGTGAAAGCCATGCTTGTAATATTGGAAGCATTTTTTCTGTTATAAGAAAAGACTGACTATTATTTAGATGTTGTAAAGCTTTACTAAAGTTATTATTTTTTATTTCACTTATAAATATTAGAAAATTTGAAATGATAGTTTCATTTGTTTGTTTGCCAAATTTTTTTTCATAATTTTTTACAGTAGATATTGCAGTCTCAATATCACCGCTTAAAATGAGTGACATTAAGGAAAGTTTATAAACTTCCTTGTTTTTAGGGTTGATGTTATGTGCATAGTTAAAAAAGTCTGCTGAAATAGAAGAGTCATTATTATAATTAGCTATTTGACCTGATAATATAGAACCAAAGTATGATTTTTTATAATTAACAGCTTGTAATTGTTTACCAGTAAATATTATAAATGATAATATTAATACTATGCACAAAAAATTATTCAATTTTAACAAAAACACTTTACTTACCATAAAATAAAATTATTATACATTATATCAGAAAAGTAAATGAAGAGGTAATATGGCTTTAAATAAAAATAACCCTAATGCCAGAGGGGCAAAACAACAAGATAAAACATATAATGGTAAGGTGATAAAACCAGTTTTATATATCGGAACCTGGGTAGGAGAGGGAAGATATATGGCTGCTCAAACAGAAGACGGTAAAATCATAAAAGATCCTAAAGGCAAGCCTATTCCTTATTCAGCATTCTAAATTGGGTAAAAAAGGTATATTATTACATAGCCTATTAAAATGGCATTATACAAACAATGTTATGAGCTTTTTGCCTTTTCAAACTAATGAATCTTCCTTTTCTTATAAAGATCAAAATACTTCATTTTCCAATAATGTAGATTTAATAGAAGATGAAATAAATAAGAATGAAATTAAAAAAGTAATTGTTCAAGCTAATAGTTTAGAGTCTTTAAAAAAGGAGGTAGAGTGTCTTGATGAGTGCGCCTTAAAAAAAACTGCTACCAATATTGTTTTTTCGGATGGGAACAGCAAAGCTAATGTAATGGTAGTAGGAGAAGCCCCTGGAGAAGAAGAAGATAAACTGGGTAAACCATTTAAAGGGCAAGCTGGAAATTTGCTAGACAAAATGCTACAAGCTATAGGGCAAAACAGAGAAAATACCTATATTACTAACTTAATATTTTGGAGGCCACCTGGAAATAGAAACCCGACTCAAGAAGAAATTAATATCTGCCTTCCCTACGCACTAAAACACATTGAAATTATAAATCCAAAAATTTTAATATTGACAGGAGCGATTGCTACTAAAGCTATTTTAAGGCAAAATAATAAAGGAATTATTCAATTAAGGGGAAAATGGCAGAACTTCTCTATAAACAAGTCTACAAGCATAAAAACAATGCCTATATTTCATCCAGCATTTTTGCTAAGACAACCTTCTAGGAAAAGAGAAGCTTGGGAAGATTTAAAAAAAATTAAACAAGAAATAGATTTAATTACTTGATATTGTTATAAATTTTTGTTTTAATACCATATTTAGTGTAGATATAATTTTTAAACATGAAAAAATTTATACAATTATTTGTAATTCTGCTTCTTTTTAACAATAATAAATTAATATTAGCTAATCAGAATCCCAGCCTAAATACTAATTCTAGAGCTGCTATTCCAAATATATTAAATGAAAAGGATAAAAAGTTATATCTAGAAATTAATAAATTACAAAGTAATGGAAATTGGAAAGACTCTAACATAAAAATTAAGCTTTTGAATAATAAAATTTTATTAGGATATTTAGAATATGATAAATTAATGCATCCCAACAAATACAAATCATCTTACATTGAGTTAGCAGATTGGTTGCAAAACTACCCTGACTTTCCTGTTGTAATGCAAAGAAGAGTTTACAAGTTAATGATGAGAAGAAAGTCTCAAGAAAATAAAAAAGAAACTTTACAAAAGCCGAAATATGGAAATTATTTAAGAGGTTATGGAGAAAGTAAAAAATATTACATTACTAAATCAAAAATAAAAAACTCCAGTAAACATTTTCAAATTCCAAAAAATATTTCTAATTTAATAACAACTCAGCAGTTTAATCAATTATTTAAATATTATAAAAACAATGAAAGTCTTCAAACAGGTATTAAATATTTTTTACAAAAAGACGCTGAAAAAAAATATTATAGCGGTTTTACTAAGGAAGCTTTAGAAGTATATAAGTTTTTAGATAATAAAATAAATACTAAATCACCTACACACTTCTTCATGGCTGGAATAAGTGCCTATAAGTTAGAGGATATTAATAATGCAAAAAAATATTTTACAAAATGTAATGATTTTATTTTAAGTTCACCTCATAAATATTCTCCAAACTTAAGGGCAGCATGCCTTTATTGGACAGCAAAGACTATTTCTTCAAATAAAGAAAGAAAAGAACTTTATATTAAAGCTTCAAATTTTGATAGAACAATGTATGGACAGTTAGCAATAGAAAAGCTTAAAAAGAAAGAAAGTTTTGTATGGAAAAAATCAAGATATGAAAAGTTAACTTACCAAAATACTAACATTTTAAATCATAATGTTTTCCAAAGATTAATTGCTTTATCTGAACTAAACTTCTATAACAAGGCAGATTTAGAAATGAGAAACCTTTATTCAAAATTAAATAAGAAGAATGCTAAGCTTTTGCTTCATTTAAGCGAGGAGCTAAATTTAGCTGCAGTTCAAATAAGATTAGCAGAAACTTTTTATAAAAAAGATTATGCATTATATATAAGTGGTATTTATCCAACACCAGATTGGAAATTAGAAGAGGGTTTTATATTTGATAGAGCATTCATATACGCGCTTATTAGAAAAGAGTCAGCTTTTAATTTAAAGGCAAAAAGCTTAAAAGGTGCAAGGGGTTTAATGCAACTAATGCCAAGAACAGCTAGCAAAATAAAAAAGGATCATAGATTAAGATATGGAAATAAGCATCAATTATATTCTTTAGATCTTAATCTTGAATTAGGACAAAAGCTTCTTCAGGAATTAGTTAAAAACCCAAATACAAAAAATCAGGTATTAAGTACTTTAATAGCATATAACGCTGGAATAACAAGAGTTACAAAATGGAAAAAAACTATTAATGAACAGGATCCTTTAGCTTTTATAGAAAGCATACCTATAAAAGAAACCAGAATGTTTGTTAAAGCAATTCTTACAGATTTCTGGATATATAGAGATAAACTAGGTCAAAATAAACCAACAAGAACGATGCTAGCAAATGATAAATGGCCTGTATTTTCTAATCAAGATTTTAAATTATTAAGAGATGCAAAACTTAGATAAAACAAGAGAGTTTAAGCCAGTAAATATAGCTGTCTTAACAGTATCTGATAGTAGAACAAATGATACTGATAAATCTGGAGATTATCTAGTTAGGAGTATTCTAAAAGAAGGACATCTATGTAATATCAAAAAAATAGTAAAAGATGAGGTAGATAATATATTACAGACAATAGAGTCTTGGTTAAATAATTCATCTATAGATGTAATTATTATAACAGGTGGAACGGGCATTACTGGACGTGATGTTACTCCAGAAGCATTAAATATAGTAAAGGAAAAAGATATTCCAGGTTTTGGAGAAATTTTTAGATACATTAGTTATAAAAAAATAGGTACTTCAAGCATTCAATCCAGAGCTTCTGCTTGCATTGCAAAAAAAACTTTTATATTTAGTTTGCCTGGTTCTCCAGGCGCATGTAAAGATGCGTGGGAAGGCATAATAAAAAACCAGTTAGATAACAGAAATCTACCATGTAATTTAGTAGAGTTAATGCCTAGATTATCTGAAAAGTAATTTATTAATTTTTATAATTAATGAAGGCTTTTAAAAGCATATGTGGCACTGTCAAAGAAGCCAACCCTATAAAGATAATTTTTAATAATCTATCTTCTATTGAACCTATTAAAAAAAACTTAAATATTACTATAGAAAGAAATATGGTTAATAATAAATTAAGTAATATTACTTTATTTTGTAAGGGCTTATTATCAGAAAACAAAAAATTTTTACTTTCTTTAAAGTTTTTTACACTATGAAAGAAGCAAAAGTAACATAAAAAATAAATTAAGGGATTTAAAAAAAAAGCAGTAAGTGTAATTGTTATAATATTTAATACGATTTTATTGTTTCTAATATTGTATAGTAAAACTATTAAAAGCATCGGCAAAAGTAAATAGTTTGCGTAATAAAATAATAAACTTAGATCAACTATGTAAGTTGATCTTGTTAATGAAAAAAAGATTATTTCAACTTCTTCTCTATGAAAGAAGACAGTGAGGGTTATTATAGAAGCAGCTAATATTATCCTTTGTAGAAAGCTTATTTCAGTTTTCCAATCTTCTGAAAAATGTAAAATAGAAATTAATAAAAAAATAAATAGACAAAGTAGAGGAAAAAATAACCATAAAAAAAAAGTAATTGCTCCTACTAATAAATAAACAATGTTAAATGTAACAAAACTTATAAAGTTATAATATAAATTACTTTTCTTTGCATATAAAGTATCCAAAGCTCCATGGGGTAATCCAAAGAAAATAACAAAAAAAACTAGCATAACAACAATATTTTTATCATTGATATAATCTTTGAACAGAAAGTTAATAAATATTGTAGCAATAGAAAGGTACAAGTATAAATAACTATCTGTAAAAAATCTATTTTTCATTTTTTTTCAATAAAAAAAATAGAGTTTTTATAAAAGTTATTTTTGGCATTGCATATACAATTTTAATATAATCAAAAAAATTTGGATTTCCATTCATAAATCTAATAAATGANTTGGTAGATATNCNTTTAACAAAAGAAAAAAAGATTNTAGGAGCAATATTTAAATTTTTTATTAAAATCNTTAAAAATATAATATCTAACTTCTTTATTAAAAATTTCTCTACAAACTCAGAATTCAATTTTTTATCATTTTTTAGTGCGTATACAAATTCTGAAGCCCATTTTTGTATTCTTAAAAAAGCATATCCTGAAGATGGTCTAACTGCACCACCTAAAGTTCCAGCATAAAAATAATTCGTTTCTTTAGATTTAAAAGTTTTTTCTATAAACCCCATTGGAATTACTCCATATTCAGTTCTTACTATTTTATAGTCCTTAAAGTTGTTTGCTTTAAGCGTTTTATTTAATAATATTTCTAATATTTTAAAAGAAATATTCTTTTTTGAGAAAGATGTTATTTCAACTAAATATTTATTTTCGCCCAAAGGAAGTAAATAATCGAAAAAAAATTGACCATTCTTTACTCGCATATTATCCATTATTTTTGCAAAACTAAATGTNGGTTTATATTTTTTAACTTCTATTTCATACCCTAAAAAGCATTGTAATANAAAAGGACTTTTAAGGAATAAAGCTTTTTGGGGTCTTGTATCTATTATATTTTTTGTTATGTATTTCATTTTATTTGTATAAACAANGTTAATATTTTTTTTACTAATGACTCTTGCAACTGTTTCTCCTAAATTAATATCAATATTTGATGATTTCTTTATTTTCTTTATAGCCCTATTATAAAAGTTAATACTTCTTATATATTTGTAATGATACTTATTTGAAATGTGCGTTACTTTTTCATCTTTAAAGCTGAAGGAGAANCTTTTCCATGATTTAGATACTAAATTACTTAGACTATCTTCATGTTCTTTCCAGAAACACCAACTTCTATCATCTGTATATTTTTCTCTACTTTCTAATATTAAAAACGAATATTTACTTATATCATTATTTACAAGTTGGTTTGCTAATGATAATGCTGCACAACCTCCNCCTAGTATGATGTAATCAAATTGTTTTTGTTTCACTCTTATTTATCTTTATTAATAGGGTTTTAATATGTANGTGTAGACTTGTATTATGGTTATAATTTTTTTTATGNATTTTAAAATTAAATAAAAATAAAGGTATACATTTAAATAAGCATAAAATTTTTTCAAAGAAAAAAACTTTTTCTCTTGAATGCAAATTAGAAAAATTATTGTTTATTATTTTTATTCCAATTTGTCTGTATACTAGAAGAGCTAGCAATATAGCAAACCTATTTCTAAGAGATAAAAATGCCAAACCTTTAAAAGCACTTTGATAATATATTTCTGCCAATTGTAATAAATCCTTTGTAGAGTTTCTCAGTTTTTCTAAGCTATTTTTATTCAGTTTTTTAATTTCATTTATATTTAGTTTATACCAAGAAAAAGGTATGTAAATTCTATTCATTTTAGCATCTTCAATTATATCTCTTGCTATATTAGTCAACTGAAAAGCAATACCTAAGTCAATTGCATATTTTTGAGCTATTCTTTCTTTAATATTAAGTATATCTGACATCATAAGACCTACCGTACCGGCTACTGCAAAAGCATAGGAAACTAGTTCTTTATTATTTTTTATCCTTACCGTTTTTGAAATATCACTATTAACACCNTCTATAAGCAGTAATAAATGGTTTTTATTTATAATATTTTTAGATATTAGTTTTTTAATATTAAAAAGTTTGTTACCTTCACTACTGCTAGTTAATTTATTTTTTATATCTTTTAACTTAAATCTTTTATTTTTACTATTCTTATCAGCGACATCATCAATATATCTACAGAATTGATATAAAACAGTAATATTTTTGAAAGTTTTTTTTTTAAGAAACAAACCTGCAAAAAAGAAACTTTTACTATTTTTTTTAAATATTTTTTTTTCTGAATTTTTTATAAGAGACTCTCCAATACTCTAGCGGAGCTTAGAACTCCAGGCACACCAGCCCCAGGGTGGGTTCCTGCTCCTACTAAAAAAAGGTTATCTAAAACTTCTGATTTATTATGAAATCTAAACCATGCAGATTGTGTAAAAAAAGGAGCTAAAGAAAACCCTGCCCCTTCATCTGATAAATAATTATTTTTAAAGTCTAAAGGTGTCATATAAAACTCTTGTACAATTTCTTTTTTAAGCCCAGGCATTAATTTTTTTTCTAAAACTTTAACAACATGATTTTTAAAATTATTTGCCTCTTTTTCCCATAAAATACTTTTAGACTTTAAATTAGGAACTGGAACTAGAGCATAAAAACTATCACAACCCTTAGGCGCAAAACTACTATCTGTCGCTGTTGGCCTATGAAGATAAATTGACATATCTTTTGGAAGCTCATTTTTTTTAAAAATTTTCTCTAATAATTCAAAGTATTCTTTTCCAAATATAATAGAATGATGTTTAATATCTTTAAATTTTTTTTTTGTACCAAAAAATAAGACAAACAATCCCATAGAATGCTTAGCATATTTTTTTTTATACTTTAAACCAAGACTATTATTTTTAGATATTATATTTTTGTAAAGATGAAGAGGGTCTAAATTAGAAATAAAAATATCAGCCTTTCTCTCATTCCCTTTTTGGTCAATAACTGAGTATATTTTTTTATTTTTTAAAATAAACTTATTAATTGTTGTATTAAGTGTTATTTTTACACCAATTTCTTTCATCAATTTAGAAAGTGCTTTAACTAAATTTCCTGTACCACCCATAGCAAAATAAACACCATGTGCTCTTTCTAAATAATGAATTAAAGAATATATACATGTAGTTTCAAAAGGATTTCCTCCTACTAAAAGAGGTTGAATAGAAAATGCTCTTCGCAGCTTTTCATTCTTTAAATATCTGCTTGTAAATTTATATACATTTTCATAAGACCTGAACTTTAAAAGAAAAGGAATTTGTTTGATCATTGTAGATAAATTATGAAAAGGTTGATGGGCTAATTTAGTAAATGCTAAATCATAAATTTTTTTTGAGCTTTCTAACAAATTTTGGTAATTATTAGCATCATCTTCACTTATTTCTTTCATATTTAAAATAGTTTTTTCAATAGATTTTTCGTAGTCAAAATAAGTGCCGTCATTATAAATAAACCTATACCATACATCTAATGGTTTTAATGTTATGTAATCTTCTAATTTTTTATTATGAATAGAAAAAAGTTCTTCAAATAAAAAAGGAGCGGTAATTATTGTAGGTCCCGCATCGTACTTAAAACCTTTAATATTAAAAAATTGAGCTCTTCCTCCCAAATTATTGCATCGGTCAACTAATTCTACTTTATACCCTTTTTTAATTAATCTAATAGCAGATGCTATTCCACCAAAACCAGCACCTATAACAATAGCTTTTTTCATTTCTTTTTTTACAGAAAAAAAATGCCCTGCTTTATCAGTAGGGCATTTGATTTTAAAATTTAAGAGTAGTTAATTAGTTAGCTTTTACTATCTGAAGTCGCAGCAGCCCAAATAACTACACCAAATGCTATCTTATTTACAAAATCAGCTAGGTTGTAAATAATATTTAAACCTTCAGCACTTCCGCCTCCAGTATAACCAATAACATATCCAATTGGGTAAATAGCCCAACCTACAGTTACAATTAATCTGAGTGCATTGAATGCTTTCTGACTTGCAGCAGTACCTTTGCTAGCATTGATTTGGCTAGCTTCACCTGCAAATATTTCATATATTATGTATAGCCATCCTAACATACCTATAACAAATCCAACCCAAATATTCACTGAGCCAACTTCTCCTAGATATCCTGCAACTAGCATAACTACTGAAGCAATTAACAATCTCCAAAACAATGAAGACTTTACCACAGCAATCGCTGCAAGAATTAGATAAAATTCTACAATTTGTAAAGGAACTGTTAAAAGCCAGTCTACATATCTAAATACTGTAGGGGTTTCGCCTGTATCTGCCCAAACTCCTCTCATGTAGAAGTAATGTATTGCTGCTATACCTGTAACCATTGCTGCTACAGTTAAAGAAGTTTTCCACTTTCCAACTGCTCTATCTCTTTCTACCCAAAAGAAAAAAGTAGCTGCTACCATTGCTGCAGAAATAATCCAAAAGGACATTCCTACTAAATCTGACGGATCTAATTGTCCACTCATATAATACCTCCCTCAAGGTTATAGTTAAAAACACGTCTCTACGGTCTATTAAACCTTATTACTATATTCGCAATAATCATCAATTATGTCAATATCTCTTAATTTTTTACAGTAATTAAAGCTATTACCATTTTTTTCTATATTTCTGACCAAGTCATAAAGAGAGTGCTTAGTGCTCCATCTGATTTCTTTAAAGGGGTACATAATAGACTTTTTATTTGAAAATCCGATTAGCCAAAACCCGTTATCATATGTTGGTCCAATTACAATATCTTTAGATTTTAATATTTCAAAAGCATTATATAAATCTTCAAAGTTAATAAAGGGGATATCACTACCTAATACAATAAAGTTACCTCTAACTGAATTTTTTAAATTCCATATTTTTTTACCTAAGTTAGATCCTTTCTGTAGCAAAACATTTTTGCAAAAACTATAAGAATAGCTTCTAAATTTTTTAGTAGGCATAGTATAGAGGAAAAACCTATA
>NHEU02000026.1 GCA_002171495.2 Alphaproteobacteria bacterium TMED93 | reverse complement strand
GATATTAGTAAAAAAAAAAAAAAATTTCATAAATTATCTGATTCTTGATAATGACTTCTGATTAAAATCTCTTTCAGAGAGTCCTACTTTAAACTTTATTTCTTCTACAAGAAGGTCAGTAGATTTTCCTGTTTGATGATTAATCATATAATATGTACTAGGTCTCCAAAATTTATCTAAATAAATTTTATAATCTCCGAATTTTAAAGTTTTTAATAATGATTTTTTTCTATCATAATATTCTATTTTCCATACTTTATGTGCAGGTGTGTCATCTAACCACAAAGTTTGATAGCTGTATCCAGAACTTTTTTCAACAGGAACACGAGTTATAACATGACAGGTTAACTCTTCTTTTTCAGGACAAGGTTCTTTTTTAATATATTTTCTATTAGAATATTTTTCTAATTCTTGACTTCCTAAATCTTCATACGCAAATTCTGAACCAACAAAAGAACCTGACCTATTTTCTGAAGTAATTCTTTTCACTCTTTTTAATGCAGGGAGATACAGCCATTGATCATCTGGGCCTACCTTATGAGAAAAGGTTAAAGTTGCCGTTCCTTTTACGTCTTTAGGACTATCAAAAATAAATAATGTCTTATCCCCATCATCAGAGACTTCTAATGTTTTTCCTCTAAAATATCTTATAGTTTCTTCTCCTTGCTTATTTCTTAAAGTCATGGTTTGGTTTGAAATAAAGTCACCAAAGCCTTTGTCATAATTATATGCATCGGTAGAAATTTTTAANGCTTTAGAATCTTCTTCAGCTGCTACCAAAAAATTATTACCGATAATAGAAAATAAAAATATTGATGTAATAAAGTGTTTTAAATTTTGTAATATTATTTTCATATATAGCTCCTAGGTTTTATTTTTTATTTTAGAAATTGAATTTTTTAAAAGGTTATACTTNTCAAGTGTTATTAATAGTGTTGGAAGAAAAAATAAATCTATTAATAATGCTATAGCAATTGTAATTGCTGTCAGCAATGCCATATCTGAATTAACCTTAAATCCAGATAATGATAAAATTCCAAAACCTGCCACCAGAGCAATAGTCGTGGTTGTTAAAGCAAACCCAACATTTTTGAAAGCATACTTAGTAGCATCTTCGGGACTAAGTTTTTCTTCTCTTATTCCTCTAAGATATTTACTCAAATAATGAACAGTATCATCAACTACAATACCTAGAGTCATAGCTGCCACTACTGATAATGCAACACCTACTTCTCCATAAAGGTACCCCCAAAGCCCGAAGCCAACTGCAGCTGGAAATAAATTAGGTATAAGACTAATGATTCCCATTTTGAAACTTTTTAAAGCTATTACCAACAATAGTGATATGAGTACTAATGCTGCAGTNGTGCCTACTAACATAGAGTCAATATTTCTTTTTGAAAAATGAGAAAATATCATTGATAGTCCTGTTCCATTAGTTTTAAATTCTGGCATTTCATTATCTAAATAATTTTGAATGATTNCATCTAAATTTCTAACATCNTCATTAGATGCCTGTTTTATATTAACAGTTAATCTGGTTGACGACTTATTAACGTTTATTCTATTATTTAGATCTAATCCAAAGGGAACAGATAATTCATATAAAAGCAAATACTGTGCTGCTAACTCTCTATTTTCAGGTATAGCATAAAACTGCTCATCATCTCTGTTCATAGCTTTATTTAATCTTTTAATTGTATCTGATACTGTAGTTACGTGATTAACATTAGGCTCTTTTCTAATTCTCTCTGCTAATTTATCCAACTTTTCCCAATATTCAGGACTATTAATACCATCAGCTTCCCCTGAAGGNATTGAATACTCAATCGTATTTAAACCTGTTAAGTTTTCTTCAAAAAAATCTGAATGTGTTCTTATTTCAAACCTTTTATCAAAATACTTAGTCCANGTATCATCTAATTTTATTTGGGTTATTCCTAAAGATAAAANTATTATAACTATGCCATTAGATATAAATAAAGTTTTCCTATTTTTTATAACAAAATCACTAAGCTTNCTCATAAAATTTTCTGCCTTTGAATAGCCAGTTTTTTTCATTTTNGAAGGTATTATAACNAGTAAAGCCGGCAAAGTNANTACTGCGTGAAANAAAAGAACTAAATTACCAAATGACATCATATAACCTAACTGCCTAAAAGGAGGTGCTTCGGAAAAATGCATAGTTAAAAAGCCTATTGCCGTAGTAATAGCTGTCATAAAAACAGGTTGTAAATTTACTCTCAATGATTCGTCTACAGCGCTTTTACGATCTTTACCAAGGCGCATTTGAATTTTTTGAGTACTCATGATATGAACGCAATGAGCAATAGTAAGAGCAGATAGCATTAAAAAAGAGTTAAATGTCGCAGCATTTAGAATAAACTTGAACCAACCAGCAATCCCCATCATTCCTATAACTGATAGCATTACAATAAAGGCTGTAAGTAAAGCACCTACTGTCGATCTTAAAGAGATNCCTGCAACCAAAAAGATTATCAATAACATTAGTGGAGTTAATAGCCCCATATCGCTTAGTGAAACTTCAGTAAATGCCATAGTTAAAGGAACTCCTCCAGACACATAAAAATCAATATCAGGGTGCTTTTCTTTTAATTGTTTCTGAATAGGTCTTATAAAACTCATTACTTCACGAACCACATTTCCAGCAGCTACAGGATCATCCGGTTTAATAATTGTTACATTAATGGCCGTAAATTTACTATCAGGGCTTACTAATAAATTTACAATCATNGGTTCATTTAAAGCAACCTCTTTAGCATTATCTGAAATATTTTTATTAATATTATTATCAGGCACTAAATCACTTATTATAATGTTATCACCTTCTGCTCTTGTCCATTGGAAATTAGTAATTGAGTCAACCCTGCTTGATGCAGGAGTTTGCCAAAGCTTTTTTGTCAAATCTCTAATTATTTCTAAGTTTGTAGGAGTAAAAACATTACCATTTTTAGGAGCTACCATTATGAAAATATTATCATTTTTGGTGTAGGTTTTTTCTAGGGTTTCAAGTGCTACNAGATTAGGATCATTTTTAGAGAAGAATATTCTGTTATCAGGGTTTTGTGATAAACCTTTTAGTCCCATACCACAAATTACTGTAAATAAAACACTAANCAATAACATTAACCATGGTTTTCTGATTATCAAATTTCTATAATTCTTTTGAAGTGTTTTAAGTTTTAGCATAGTATCTCCTGATTAAAATATGTAGTTATATACGAAAATCTTTTAAAAATAAATTAGTTATTAATAAAATAAAAAAACTATGGTTTTTTATTTATCAGTAAAAGTAAAAACTTTGAAGTATTAAAATTCCAACTAGAAGAATAATTTAGTAGGCTAAATAAATGGTAAAAAAAATAAAAAAAAGTTATCCAGACTGGTGGGCTGAAGCTTGTATAGAACTTTCTCAGAAAGATGAAGTTATGAAAAAACTCATAAAGTTTTATTCAGACAGTTCAATAAGTACTATTAAAAANCCTTTCTATTCTCTATCAAGATGCATTGTTGGACAACAAATATCGGTTCAGGCAGCTGATGCAGTNTGGAGTAGGCTGGTTGATTATTTTGACGTTTATGATGCAAGTTGTTTTATTAAAGAAAAAGAANTTTTTTTAAAAAGCTTTGGGCTTTCTGAAAGAAAAGCAGTATATCTAAAAAATCTTTCAAGTTATTTGGTAGATAATAATTCTTACGATTATTGGTATCAATTAAAAGATGAAGAAATAAATATTAGATTATCAAAAATCAAGGGGATTGGACCTTGGAGTATTAAAATGTTTTTAATTTTTTCTTTAAATAGAAAAGATATTTTCTCTTCAGAAGACTTAGGTTTGATAAAAGCAATAGGAAAAAATTATTATAATGGTAAGATCCCTGATAAGAAACAAGCAGAAGAATTAGCTTTAAAATGGAGCCCTTGGAGAACTGTTGCATGCTGGTTTTTATGGAGAAGCATTGATCCAAATGTAGTAGTTTATTAATNTATAATGATGAAAAAAAAATCTATTTTATTTCTTGTAACNGAAGATTGGTACTTTGTATCCCATAGAATAAAACTTGCAACTTACTTAAAAAAGAAAGGTTACAATGTCCATGTTTGTTGTAAAAATACAGGCAAGTTCAAAGTTATTGAAGACAAAGGTATACTATGTCATGACATAGAGGCTAAAAGGAAATCTTTGTCCACCATTCACCTTTTTCATGAAGTAATAACTTTTTTTAAATGTATTAAAAAAATAAATCCNGATATTGTTCACTTAATATCAATGAGACCTGCGGTTGTAGGGTTGATAGCATCACTAGCTTTTAGAAAGATTAAACTTTTTGTAACATTTACAGGATTAGGTTTCATTTTCATAAGGAATAATAGNAAAGCAAAAGTATTGAGATTTTTTATAAAAATATTTTTTATTATTATTTTTAGACTAAAGTTTATAACTGCAATTGTTCAAAANAATGATGACTATAACTTTTTTATTCAAAAATTTTATTTTAAAAAAAATAGAATTTTAATTATTCGTGGGTCGGGAATAGATTTAAAATACTATAAAAAAACTAACGAGCCAAAAGGAAAAAATATTACGATAGGGTTTGTAGGAAGAATGCTAGAAGATAAAGGAGTTCATTGGTTGGTAGAGGGGTTTAAAATGGCTTTGCAGGAANAGAAAAACTTATTATTGCTTTTAGCTGGACCTTTAGACCAAGAAAATCCTACTACTATATCTAAAGAACTTTTTAATGAAATAATTAGAATGAAAGCAGTTAAATACTTAGGCGATGTTAAAGATGTAAGAAATATATGGAATAAATCTCATATAGGAGTATTATTGAGTAAGAGAGAAGGGCTTCCTTTAAGTTTAATGGAAGCAGCTGCAATGGGTAGACCTATAATTGCTACCGATGTACCAGGGTGTAGGGAAATAGCAATAAATAAATATAATGCAATTACATTAAAGCCAGGTGATATACCTGCTTTAAAAAATGCTATT
Organism: Alphaproteobacteria bacterium TMED93; assembly: GCA_002171495.2. Taxonomy (GTDB): domain Bacteria; phylum Pseudomonadota; class Alphaproteobacteria; order TMED109; family TMED109; genus JAYYAX01. Next base: position 3,118 of record NHEU02000026.1, on the reverse strand, counting down.
TTGCAACTTGCAGCAGACAAGAGTTTAAGAATAAAACTAGCCAAGAACAGTAGAAAAATTGTAGAAAGTGATATGGAAAACAAAAAAATTTTTAACAAATACTTTTTAGTTTATAATTTCTAATTTTATTAATAATGAAAAAACAAATAAAGCAAAAGATAAATATTACAGTGATAGGGCTTGGATATGTGGGGTTGCCTCTTGCATTAGAACTTTCAAAATATTTTAAAGTATCAGGGTTTGATACTAATAAGAAAAGAATAAAAGAGTTAAANAAAAGTATTGATACTACAAANGAGATAACAAAAAAAAGTGATTTAAGTAATTCAAATATTAAATTTACAAATAATTATTTAGAATGTAAAAAATCCAATATATATATAATAACAGTTCCTACGCCGGTTAATAAGAAAAATGATCCTGATNTAGAAAANCTTAAACAGGCTTCAAATTTAGTAGCTAAAATTATNAATAAGGGAGACGTGATTGTAATCGAAAGNACAGTATATCCTGGNGTGACTGAGGAAGTAATAGCTCCTATAATAGAAAATAAATCTGGNTTAACAATAAAGNAAGANTTTAATATGGCNTACTCTCCTGAAAGAATTAATCCAGGAGANACAAATTATAAAATTTCTAATATNAAGAAAGTAGTAGCAGCAGACAATAAAAAAACTTTAAATAAAATAAGTAATATTTATAAAAAAATAATTAAAGCAGGAATTTATAAAGCCTCTAGTATAAAGGTAGCTGAAACCTCTAAAGCAATAGAAAATGCACAAAGAGATATTAATATAGCTTTTGTGAATGAAGTAGTAATGGTATGTAAAGCTTTAAATATCAGCTCTAATAAGGTACTAGAAGCAGCTAATACAAAGTGGAACTTTTTAAATTTCAAACCAGGTCTAGTAGGAGGGCACTGTATTGGCGTTGATCCATTCTATTTAGCTAAGGCTGCAAAGTTAGCTGGACATAATCCTGAGATTATTTTAGCCGGAAGAAAAATAAATGACTATATGCCTGAGTTTATATTTAATAATGCAGTTAAAAAAATTAAAAAAAAATCTAGAGTATTAATTTTAGGGTTAACATTTAAAGAAAATGTAAAGGACATAAGAAATTCTAAATCAGCAACTTTAGAAAGTTTATTTAGTAAAAATGGTTATAGTGTTGACGTTTTTGATCCAGTAGCAGATAAAAAACAGGCGATTGAAGAATATAAAATTAAATTAGTAGATCCCAAAAAGAAATATAGTTGCATAATTATTGCAGTAGGACATAAAGAGTTTTTAAAAATGTCATCTAACAAAATAATTAGCTTTTTTGAAAAACCAAGCTTATTAATAGATATAAAAAATATTTGGGACAGAAAAAAGCTTCCAAATTACATATCTAGATGGAGCTTATAATTGAAAAAAAAACAAAATAATTTCGCAAAAAAAATCTCTACTTTTTATGATAAAATTGCAAAAAATAGAAAGAAATGGATAGAAAAAGGATCTTCTTTTCATAGAGAAGATAGGTTAAATCTTAAAGAATTAATACTTCCCAACAGTAGGATACTGGAGTTAGGTTGTGGAACAGGGTACTTACTAAAGAGCTTGAGTCCTAGTTATGGTTTAGGAATAGATTTAAGCAAAGAAATTATTAAAGAGGCTAATAAAGAAAGTAAGGGAATTCATTTCATTCAAGGAGATATATCAAATCTAGCAAAATATTTACCAAAAAAAGAAAATTTTGATTACATTATTCTCAGTGATACAATCGGTTATATAGAAGATATACAGACCACCTTAGAGTCTTTGCATGAGTTTTGTAATAAGGAAACTAGGATAATTATTTCTTACTATTCACCATTGTGGTCTCCAATCTTTAGCTTAGCAACTTTTCTTAAGTTTAAAATGCCAGAAATTAAAACGCAGCTTTTAAATCTACAAGATATAAAAAGTTTTTTAAAGATATCGAATTTTGATGTAGTAAGAGTGGAAAAAAAAATATTGTCGCCAATAAAACTTTTAGGAATTGGAAGAGTATTAAATAGATATTTTGCTACTCTACCTATTTTTTCTTTCTTCTGTTTAAGGCAATATGTAATTGCAAGGTCATTAGATAAAATAGATAAAATTAAATATAATTCTGCTAGTATAATAATTCCTTGTAAAAATGAGCAAGGAAATATTGAAGCTGCAATAAAAAGGTTGCCGAGGTTTGCTAAAAATATGGAGATAATTTTTGTTGAAGGGAATTCGTCTGATCAAACCTGGGAAAAAATTCAAACAGTTAAAAAAAAATATAATAATAAAGTACCAGGCTTTAATATTAAAAGTTTTAAGCAAAAAGGAAAAGGTAAGGCAGAGGCTGTTTTTTTTGGTTTTGAAAAAGCTTCTAAAGAGGTTTTATTTATTTTAGATGCAGACTTGACAATGCCTCCTGAGGAGCTTCCAAAGTTTTGGAATAAAATAATATTAGGCGAAGCTGAATATGTTAACGGAACAAGGCTAATTTATCCTATGGATAATGATGCAATGCGTTTTTTAAATTATATAGCTAATAAAATATTTTCTATTCTATTCAGTTGGATTTTGTCACAAAGGTATACTGATACTTTATGTGGAACTAAGGTGTTAACAAAAAAAAATTATGAAAAAATAAAATTAAAGAATAGAGATTTGGGTGACTTTGATCCCTTTGGAGATTTTTTTATTATTTTTGGTTCTTCAAGATTATGTTTAAAAATGTGTGAGATACCTATTAGATATAAAGCAAGATCTTATGGAGAAACTGAGATTTCTAGGTTTTCTCATGGTCTTATGTTAGTAAAAATGGTTATATTTGCTTTTTTTAAAATTAAAGCAATTTAAATGTATCATTCTATTTATATTTTCCTCATAGCTTTTATAGTTAGAATCTTAAACCTACACCTGAATGAAATAAACGCTGATACATATCTTATAGAAGACCAACTAATGTATTGGGATTGGTCATTGAACAATGCATTTACTCCAAATGGTCTAGTGGATCCAAAGTTATTATTAGAGAGAATGCCGGGATCTTTTCTTTTTTTTCAATTTGCTATTTGGATAGTAGGAGACGATTTATTCAGAATTTTAGTAATACA
>NHEU02000034.1 GCA_002171495.2 Alphaproteobacteria bacterium TMED93 | reverse complement strand
TCTTCTTTTCTTAGTTTCCCCAAGGCCAATCTATTTGAATAAATATATCTTACTTTTCCAATTTGACCTTTATTAATACTTTCTTTCATTTTTATATATGCAGGATGATACAACATCAAATGTCCTACCATTAATTTAACATTATTTTTTTGTGATAAAAGTAAAAGCTTTTTCCCATCACTGTATTTTAAGCATAATGGCTTTTCAACAAATACATTTTTTTTTTCAATTAAAGCTTCCCTAACTAACTTATAATGAGATTTAGCAGGAGTAGCAATAACAATACTTGATATACTTTCATCCTTAAGAATTTTTTTATAATCGGTAGTAAATTTAATATTTTTAGATATTTTACCAACGAGGTTTATTGCTTTAGGGTTTTTATCACTAACTCTACTTAGCACTCCAAAAGAATTTAAATCCCGTGCTAAATTTTTACCCCAATATCCGCATCCTATTAATCCTATAAATTTTTTTTTAGCCATATTTAATTATCAAGTTTTATAGCAGCTAAAAAAGCTTCCTGAGGAATATTTACATTTCCCACCTGTTTCATTTTTTTCTTACCTGCTTTTTGTTTATCCAATAATTTTCTCTTTCTTGTAACATCCCCTCCATAGCATTTTGCTATAACATCTTTTCTTAAGGAACTTAGAGTTTCTCTAGCTATTACTTTAGATCCTATCGAGGCTTGAATTGCTATTTTAAAAAGCTGTTTGGGAATACTTTCTTTTAATTTATTGCAAATAACTCTACCTCTAGTCGTTGCTTTTTCAACATGTGTAATGAAGGATAAACCTTCTACTACCTCACCATTTACCAAGATGCTAACTTTTTGAAGATTTCCAACCTTATAGTCATCCATTTCATAATCAAAACTTCCATATCCTTTACTTATAGACTTTAATCTATCATGAAAATCAAAAATAACTTCATTTAAAGGTAAATAATACTCTAATAATACTCGGTTTCCTGTAAAATTAATTTCTTTCTGAACTCCTCTTTTTTCAGTGCAAAGCTGTATTACAGGACCAATATAAGACTCAGGGCAAAAAATACTTGCTTTTATCCACGGCTCTTTAATTTCTTTAATTTTAGTTTGTTGGGGCCACTCAGCAGGGTTATGAATTGACTCTTCTATTTCATCAGTTCTAATAATCTTATATATTACACTTGGAGGTGTAATAATCAAATCTAAATTAAACTCTCTTTTTAACCTTTCTTGAATTATTTCTAAGTGAAGCAACCCCAAAAATCCACATCTAAATCCTAAACCTAAAGCAGCACTAGACTCATTTTCATAAGTAAAAGAACTGTCATTTAATTTTAATTTTCCCAAGGACGTTTTTAAAGCATCATATTCATTAGCATCTAAAGGATATAACCCACAAAATACTACTGGAACGCTCGGTTTAAAGCCAGGAAGAGGTATTAACTTATCTGGGTTTCTACTTTCTACAATTGTATCACCTACCCATGCCTGAGAAGTTTCTTTAATATTAGCCGTAATGAAGCCCACTTCTCCAGCCTTTAAAATATCTACTTCAACTGGTTTTGGAGTAAAAACTCCAACTTTTTCAATTATGTATTCTGTATCTGATATCAATAATTTAATTTTCATATTTTTTTTTAAAAAACCGCTTTTTATTCTAATAAGAACCATTACTCCTAGGTAAGAATCATACCAAGAATCTACTAACAAAGCTTTGAGAGGTCCACTTTCTGAACCTTTAGGATAAGGGCATTTGGTAATGACTTTTTCCAAAAGATCTTTTATACCAAACCCTGTTTTAGCTGATACGGATATGGTATCATCCGTATCAATTCCTATCAATTCATTAATCTGTTTTTTAACTTTTTCTACATCTGATGAAGGTAAATCTACCTTATTTAAAACAGGGATAATTTCAAGATTTGCTTCAATAGCAAGCCAAGCATTAGCTAATGTCTGAGCTTCTACTCCTTGTGTGGCATCAACGATCAATAAAGCTCCTTCACATGCTGCCATAGATCTAGACACCTCATAACTAAAATCAACATGTCCTGGTGTATCTATCAGGTTTAATATATATTTTTTTTCTTTTTCTCTATGCTCTAACCTTACAGTTTGCGCCTTGATTGTAATTCCCCTTTCTCTCTCTATTTCCATTGAATCTAGTATTTGATCCTTCATTTCTCTTTTTGAAAGACCTTCACAAAATTCTATTAATCTGTCAGCAAGAGTTGATTTGCCATGATCAATATGGGCAATGATCGCAAAGTTTCTTATAAAAGTATCAGTCAATATTGTTCTCTAAAATAGATTTATAATGCATTATGGTCTCTCCATGCTTTAAACATTATTAAGCTCCACAATTTGTAAGTCAATTTTTTTTCTCCTTTTAAAAAAGATTGATAGAAAAATTTAAGTTTATTTTTATTTATAAAGTCGTCATTTTTTTCTATTATTTCAAAGGCCCACTCCTTAAGTGGTCCTTTAAGCCATAAATCTAATGGTGGCTCAAAGCCTTGTTTCTTTCTAGCATAAATTTTACTTGAAAATTTTTTCGACAAAATATCACGTAAAATAAATTTATCATATTTATTTTTATAGAGAAATTTATCTGGTAGACTCCATGCAAATTTTGCAAGATTAGGGTCCAAAAAGGGACTTCTAACCTCTAAGCTATTAGCCATTGAGGATCTGTCAATTTTAACTAATAAGTTGCTAGGAAGGTAGGTTATAAGATCTCTAAACATAATATACCTGTAATCTGATATATTGGAACCTTGATAATTAAAAGTCTTGTTAAAATTACTATTATTATGTAGATGCCTTTCATACATTCCTTCATCTGGCCTCCATCTTGATAATTCATCATTATATAAACTTTCTATGCAACTATGACTTATTTTTCTTATTTTTTTTCCTAATGACTTTATAAGTCTATACTTGCTATCACTTAAAAAATAAGGTAAAAACTCAATATTTTTTTTAAGAAACTTAGGAGATATTTTTAAATTACTCCATAGTTTTGAAATATTTTTGTATCTAGGATATCCACCAAATAACTCATCTGCTCCATCTCCCGAAATAGCTACTTTAATCTTTTTTTTTGCAAAACGTGCTAATAAAAAGGTAGGAATTTGAGAAGGATCAGAAAAAGGTTCATCAAAACACTTTACTATATCAGGTATAATGTTTAAACAATCATTATCATCTAATATTTTTTCATTGTGATTTGTATTAAGCTTAAGTGCTACTTCATTTGCGTATTGTGCTTCATTTTTATTTTTATCCTTAAAACCTATAGAAAAAGTATCTAAATCATATCCTTGAGTTTTTAGTGAAAGTACTAAACTTGAACTATCTATGCCTCCAGATAAAAATGCTCCTACTGGAACATCTGCAGCAAGCCTTGAACTAGTAGCATTTTTTATATTGAAAACCATTTCTTCTTTAGCACTTTCGTAAGTTCCTTTAAATGGACTTTCTCTCATTTTTAAAAACTCATAATATGTATTCCAATATTCATCAACTTTTATTTTTTTATTAAAATCATATTTGAGAATTTGACCAGGACTTAATTTGTGAATATCCTCTAAAATACTTAATGGATCTGGCACATATCCATATCTTAAATAATCTGCAGAAGTATTATAGTTAATTTTTTTCTGGAAGTACTTAGAACTCATTAANGCTTTTATATCAGAGCTAAAAAAAAAATTATTTTTTTTATCTTTTCCATAATATATAGGTTTTTCTCCAAATTTATCCCTTGCCAACCAAAGGCTCTTAGATTTAAAATTATAAGCTGCTATTGCAAACATTCCATCAATCATTGAAATTGCTTTTGCAAAACCGTAATTAGCTATACATTCTAAGACAACTTCTGTGTCTGAGGTAGATTTCCAAATAATACTCTTATCCGATAAAGTATTTTTTAAATCTAAGTAATTATAAATTTCTCCATTAAAAACTATAATCCAGTCAAAGCTTTTAGAAATCATAGGTTGCTTAGCGTGGACTGATAAATCTAGAATACTAAGTCTTTGAAAAGCTAAGCCTAATTTATTTTCTTTATCTGAATAAATCCCATTATCGTCAGGGCCTCTGTGATAAATTAACTTTGAAATATTTAAAAGGTCATGTTTTGTATAGTCTTCATTTTCCCAAACTCTATCACTTAGAATATACCCAGCAAATCCACACATATTAATATTCTCTTAATTGCACTTTATAAGTCAATTTTTTTTCAAATCCTGTACGCCAATTTTTATTCCTAACATAGGCTTTTTTAGTAAAAACTCGTAAGCTTTTATACATTAAATTAATATAGTTTTTGGGAAAATAAAACTTCGATAATATATAATGTATGAAGTGCACAGAAATAAACCTATTATTCAAAGTCATATTATAATTATGTGCTCTTGATAAAGCTCTTTTGAAAGCAAGCTTTTTTAAACTTTTATCAATATGCTTGTTTTCTTCACAAAATTTAATTAATGCTAGAATTGACTCATATCTACTTCTTCTTATTTGAGTAGACAAACTTCCAGACGGTTGGTTTTTTGGCATTCTTGCTACTAGTTCTTTTAAAAAAACACCTTTTCCAGATGAAAATAATCTTAAAAATAAAATTTGATCTGGTGATACAAAGCTTTCATCGCATCCTCCTGAAATAAAAAATCTTTTTACTGACAAAAGAATACAGCTTGAGTTAGCAGGGCAATTTCTAATGAATTTAGCTAGACCTTCATTTTTGCTTTGTAGTACATAATTAAAATTATTAGACTTTTTATTTACTACTTTACTTTCATGAATCAAACCATAAACAAACTCTTCTTTTTTTTGTTTAGCTAAGCGTAACATTTTAGCAGTTGATTTATATCCTATTATGTCATCTCCATCTAAAAGCCTTGCCCAATAGCCTCTTGCCATTAACATAGCTTCATTAGTTGAATATGAAGCACCCATATTTGTTCTCTTTATAACCTTAACTTTTCCAGGAAGTTTTTCCCTAAGAGTATTTAAAGTTAACAAACTATTATCAGTTGATCCGTCATCTATAAAAATATATTCCCTTTTATGAGCACCACCTTCTTTTGCTAACGCCCTTATAACTGATGAAATATAGTTTTTTTTGTTATATAAAGTAATTATATAAGAAACAAAATTCTTATTCTTTTCCTTTAAATTAAATTTTCCTATTATATTTTCCTCAAAATATTATGATTATAATAATGATAAAAAATATATAACTAAAAAACAAAGTTTTTTTAAAAACAATTCAAATGATTAATTTAAAGATTATTTTTTTTATTTTAGGAGTGCTTATATTAGTTCTTAGTATTAGCATGACCTTACCCTTAATCCTAGACTATTTTTTATATAATAGTTTATCTGTGTTCTTTCCTAGTTTTTTAATTTCTACTTTCATAGGATTGAGCCTAATATTAGCTTTTAGAAATAATGATAAAAAAATAAGTGTAAACGATACTATAATAGTTACTGTACTTTCTTTACCTGTATTATGTTTTTTTGGAAGCCTTCCATTTTTTTTGGATAAAAATATATCCATGTTTTCTGAAGCTTTTTTTGAGGCTACATCTGGTTTAACCACTACAGGTGCTAGTATATACAAAAATGTTGAAGCTTTATCTAAAGGATTATTAGTATGGAGATCATTATTACAATGGTTAGGAGGAATAGGAATAATTATTTTTGCAATAGCTATTCTACCGATTCTAAATATAGGAGGCATGCAATTATTTACTCAGGATTGGAAAGAAAAAGACTCTGACCTTCATCATAGATCAAAAGAATTAGCAAAATTAGTAGGCGGTGTATATTTTTTATTTACCGTAATTATTTTTTTTCTTTTGTGGATGCTTGGCATGCCTTTCTTTGAAGCCTTTTGTCATTCCTTAACTACAGTTGCCACAGGTGGTTTTTCAACAAATAATAACTCTATTGCATATTATAACAATACCTTGATAGAATTAACTATGGTAGCAGGTATGATAATTGCTAGTTTACCTTTTACCTTGTACTTGTCCTCATTACATAAAGGGTTAAAAGCTTTTAAAGACTCTCAAGTAATTATTTTTTTATTATTAATTTTTTTATTTACTCTAGCCCTAACTTTATGGAACTATTTTGCTAATAATATAAATTTTTTTACTTCTTTGAGACTGGCCTTATTTAATGGCGTTTCTGTTATGACAGGTACTGGATATACTACAGATAATTTTTCTAGCTGGGGATCATTTTCTACTTCGTTGTTCTTAATTATGATGTTGATAGGAGGCTGCACAGGGTCTACAACAGGTGGCATAAAAATATTTAGAATTCAAATTCTTTTTTTTATTATTATGAAAGAGTTAAAAAAAATTAATTCACCTAGAGCAATTTTTTCTTCTAATTATAAAAATCAACTTATTAATGATGACATAATAAATTCAGTAATGATCATTATTATTTTTTTTCTAGTTGGTATTTTTTTTATTTCTTTAATATTTTTTTTACATGGCTATGATTTTATAACTAGTATATCAGCTGCTATTACATCTATTTCAGTAGTAGGACCTGGACTAGGAAACATAATAGGACCAGAAGAAAACTTCAGCAGTTTGACATCTAATCTTAAAATAACTTTATCTATAGCAATGATTATGGGCAGACTAGAGTTTATTGCTTTCTTTGTTCTACTTCTTCCCAGCTTTTGGAACCAAAAATAATTTGCTTAAGCTCAGAGCCTATAAATATAAGAGTAGGTATCAAAATTAAAACCAGAAAAGTGGCTGCTAACAATCCAAAAACAATAGTGATGGCCATAGGTTTTAAAAATTGAGCTTGCAAGCTTTTTTCAAATAATAAAGGCGTAAGCCCTCCTATTGTTGTAAAAGAAGTTAGTAATACCGCTCTAAGCCTTTCTTGAGAGCCTTGAATTACAGAGTCTAAAACTTTTTTACCAGAATTTATTTTTTCATATATATTTGAAACTAAAATAATAGAATCATTTACTACTATACCGGCTAAACCAAGTATAGCCACTAATGAAAGAATAGTAATATCAAAACCAGTAATCCAATGACCTAATATTACACCTATAAGTATAAAAGGAATAATTGACATAATGCATAATGGTAATAAGTAGGATTGAAATATAAATGCGAGAATTACAAAAATTACACCCAAAGCTAAAAACGCTCCTCTTTTCATGTCTCCAAATGTATCAGCTTGCTCTTCAGACCTGCCAGCTAGTTTCCATTTTATGTTATAGTCATCTTTTATTTTGTAGAGAACCTCATTTTCAAATTTTTTAAAAAAATAATCAGGGTTTAATATATTTTCATTAATTTCAGCAGTAATAGAAACTTCTCTAAATCCATTCCTTCTTTTTATTACTGAAAAATCTTGTTGTTTAGATATATTTACAATTTCTCCTAATGGAACAAGACCTCCTGTTGGAGATTTAACTAAAAAAGAGTTCATATTGGAAATGCTAATTCTTTTAGGGTCAGTCCTTATTATAAGTTCAACTTCTTCTTCCCCTCTAAAAAAATTAGAAATTAATACACCATCAAAGCTTTCTTTAATTTTTTTCGAAACATATTTATTATTAAAACCCAAACTTTTTCCTTTTTCTGTAACTTTAAAAGAAATTTCTCTTTTCCCTACTGGCAAATTGTCCTTTATGTCGCTTACTCCCTCATATAAAAATAAATTTTCTTTTATAAACTCAGATGCTTCTTTCATTTTATTCAAGCTTGTATTCTTCGATATTAATCTAATATCAATATCTAATCCTGGGGGACCTCCTTTTCTCTCCTTTATTATTAAACTTCTTAATCCTTCTTTTGGTTCTATTGATTTTTGCCACTCTTCTATTAAATCTGATGTTCTAATATTTCTATTTTCAGATGGCTCTAATTCTATTATCATTCCACCAATATGATCACCTTCCTCTTTAGTAGATTCTCTACTTCCCCAAATAGGTTTCCCAATAGTTGAGTATACATTTTTTACGATATTTTCTTTGTCAATATTATTTAAAGAACTTTCTAGTTCATTTGTAAATTCTATAGTTTTATTTTTTAAGCTTCCTGGAAAAAAGTTATAGTTTACTAATATTATATTGCTTTCTGGAGATGGAAAAAAATAAAATTTAACTACTCCATTCTTTAAAAGAAATATAGAAAATATTAAAAAGGAAATTGCTAAAGAAAAAGTAGTGTATCTAAATTCAATAGACTTCTTCAAAAGTAAATAAAAATAATTTTTATTAAAGTAGGTTAAATAACTATTAAGATTTAATATTTTCTTTTCAATGCTTGCTTTGTTATTTGAAAGCGAATGATTCAAATGACCGGGTAAAACAAAAAAACATTCAAATAGACTAGCTAATATTACGCTGATAACTACTAGAGGTATTGCCTCTATTACCTGTCCTATAACCCCTGATATTAAAAATACAGGAGCAAATCCTGCTACAGTTGTTAAAGAAGCAGCCGTTACTGGTCCTAGCATTTTCGTTGCTCCAAGAAAAGACGCCTTATATGAATCATTTGTCATTTCATATTGGTAATCAATATGCTCAGCTACTACTATAGAATCATCAACTATTATTCCAAGCATCATAATTAAAGCAAATAGGCTTATCATATTAATAGATTGTCCGGTTGCTAACATAATTGCTAAGGTCACTGACAAGGCTGCAGGTATCCCCAATGCTACCCAAATTGCAACTTTAAATCTTAAAAATAGAAACAATATAATTAGGACTAATATTAAGCCACCTACTCCGTTTTTAAGCAACAAGTTGATTCTATCTCTTATCAATTGAGACGAAAGATCATATATTTCTACTTTGATATTTTTATTAATGTTAACATTGTAATCTAAAATAATTTTTTCTAAGGCCTTAGTTGCTTTTAAAGTATCCGTTCCTAGAGACCGATAGACCCTTAGTGTTAGAGCTGAATTAGAGTTGCTTAAACCATAGCTTTCTGTTTCTTTGGTAGTCTCGTATACTTTTGCTAAATCTTGAACAGTCATATCCTGTTTTGTATAAGGAGAACTCAAAATTATTTTTTTTATTTTACTTATTGTATCTTTTGTACCAGAAGTTCTTAGTTGTACTAATTTATCATCCCTGAAAACCCCTGAGGGAATACTCTTTAAATTAGTAGAAATTTCTGCGTTAATATCATTTATATCTAATTTATTTGAGAACATAGCAACAGGATCTACATCTATATAAATCACTTGCTTTCTTAATCCATCAATTTCAACTTTATCTAAGCCTTTATCCAACAACATCTGCTTTATATCTCTTGCTATTACTTTTAATTGAGTTTCTGGGACACCTCCAGATAATAGTACTAAGCCTATTTGTTCATAAGGTATAATAACTTTGCTTTCTGGTTTCTTCGAGTCATCAGGTAAATTAGAAATTGCTTTAATAGACCTATCAACATCTATTAAAGCTTTTTGCATATCAGCTCCACTTCTAAACTCTAAAAGAATATTGGCGATACCTTCTTTTGCAGTAGACTTTGTGTTTTTTACTTTATCTATATATCTAACTTTTTCTTCAATAGGCTTTATAATTGAGGATTCAATATCTTTTGGACTTGCTCCTGGCCATTCTACATTTACAGTAATATAATCAATAGAGTAATTAGGAAAAAATTGAGTATTTAAAACTTTAGAAGAGTAAAAACCTAAAATTATCATTAGCAGAAGAAAAAGATTAGCAGCTGTTTTATGCTTTAATAGTTTATGAAAGAAGCCTTGTTTCATATTTTAATTATTTTTAGAATAGTATTTGTTTGCATTTTGGAAGTTATCTAATCTTGTTAAAATAATATGAGATCCTGTTGCTATGTTCTCAAATAAATTAGATATAAATGATATTAACGCAGAAATTTCTACTAATTTAAAGAGTATTCCCTCAGGGGTT
>NHEU02000004.1 GCA_002171495.2 Alphaproteobacteria bacterium TMED93 | reverse complement strand
TTAATGAACCCGAAGAGATGACACGCTTAATAGCGCTAGGAGTGAACGGCCTATTTACCGACTACCCTGACCGCCTGCTGGAGCGTGTCAGCGAGTAAGCCAAAACAGTTAACCACACCGTTGATGTGAACCAACGCAAATGGGCTTAAGGTGTTGTAAGTTTTTCTTAGACTTTCAACTGCTTTTTCAAATTTTTGCTTATTAGTTATAGTTGTTCTACAAAGGTTAGAATTCTTTCTTAAAAAATCTACTATTTCGCCTTTTATACGTATTTTAGCATAGCTTGAAAATTTAACTCCAGGCCTCTCTGTAAAGTTATTTGCTGCAGTTATAAGACCCAACATCCCTATCTGTATTAAATCATCTATTTCAACAATATTTTTGACTCTACCTTGATAATGCCAAGCAATTTTTTTAACTAGTAATGTATTTTTTTTAATTAACTCTTCTTTATCTGAGAATGTAATATTTTTGTAAGAAGCTACCATTATAAATCTACAAATTGTTAAAAAACTTTATACCTTCAAACTTATTTTCAGGAGCTTTGTTTATTTTATTTATCATTTTATCAAATAATAAATAAAAATCTTTATTACTTTTATCCAAAATTAAAGGTTTTTTTTGTATGACTGATTTCTGTATTTTATTATTTTTGGGAATACTTCCTACAAAGGTAATATTCACATCATAGAACTTTCTCATTACTTTATTAAACTTTGAATATACTTCATTTCCGTGGGATTCATTATTTGCCATGTTAACAGCTAAACAAAATTCCTTCAAACCAAACTCTAAATGACAAGCTTTTATCAATGTAAAAGCATCTGTGAAACTTGTAGGTTCATTTATTAAAACTATTAGAATTTTATCAGATGCTGATAATAAATTTAAAGATGAGTCTTCTGCTCCTGCACTTACATCAACGATTAAGTTATCTATTTTTTCAGAAAGCTGCTCAAAAGATCTAATAAAGTTTAGTTTTTTATTTTTATCTACGTTTAGCATTTCGGTAATTCCAGAACCTCCAGATATGAACTTTAGTTTTTCTGGCCCTTCCGTTATTACTTTCTCTAAACTACAACTTCCATCAAAAAAATCTTTTATTGTTAAATCAGGATTTATACCTAATAAAATATGTGCATTGGCCATGCCCATATCTGCATCAAGGAGAAGACAATTAGCAGTTTTAGCCTGCATTATAGCAAGGTTTATTGCAAAAGTGGTTTTTCCTACTCCGCCCTTACCGCTTGCAATAGATAGTGAGGTTGGCATACGAGGTTCTCCTTAAAAGTTTTCTTTCATAAATTTTGCTAATATATTTGCATCTGTAAATAAAAGTGAGTCTACTATAGATTTAGTTCCACTTACTAAACCTATTTTTGCTTTTTTCTCTGCTAGATGAGATAAAGTTGCTGCAGATATATTGCATTCATCAGATTTGGTTAGGGCAACTATAGGCCTTTGAGCCTTAACTTTTCTTAAAGTAGACTCTATCATTTCAGGAGATGAACCACTTTGTATACATAAAATTGAACAAATATTCTTATCACCATGTCTTTCTTCTAATTCTTCTATTACTTTATTTCCTGTCTCAATGTTACCTGCTAAATCTACAACAATTCTAGCATTATCATTCAATAGCATGGTATCAGACAAATCTCCATTTTGTAAGCTATTAGTTATAGGAATATTAAGCAATCTAGCATAGGATTTTAAGTTTTCTGTTGCTGTGTTACTGTTTCTACATAATTCAGCTAATACTATATTATTTCTTCCATATTTATCAACTATTGTAGAAGTAATTTTTGCTGCCATTGCTGTTTTTCCAGAACCTGAAGGTCCAGTTACCATAATAAGTTTTGAATTGAAAATTCTTTCTGGGTAGGGAGCAGCCATTAATTCTGAAAGTTTTCTATAAAGTTTATATTTAGATACTTCAAAACTTTCTTCTTTATCAAGTGCTTCATGATATTTATCTAAAACTTTACTAGAAAAACCTAATTCTTTTAATTTTAGATAATATGAAAAAATTATATTTTTTGATACATTTTTATAATCAGTTAAGTATATATTTTCTAGTTTTTTATCTAACTTTTCTAGTAAGGTGGAAGTTTCTTGTTTTATAATTTTATTAATTGTATCCAGATTTATATTTCTAGTAATGTCAGTTTTATGCTCAACTTTTTTTATATTTTCTTTATTTATTTTTAACTTACCGGATTTTAAATTATAAATATTGGAAAACTTTTCTTTATTATATCTTTTCTTTACCGCCGATTTATACTTCATTTGATTTGATGCTGTCATTTCTATCATTCCATTCTTTTTTTTAGTAGATAGTATTACGCAGTCTTCTCCTAATTCTGTAATGACTTTTTCCATTGCAGAAGAAGTATCTTTCGCTTTAACAGTAGTAGTGGTTTTTAACATTATTTTTTCTCCTCATTATTTATTTTTTTATTATTACTATTCTCAATCGTAGCAACTACCTGCACTTTTCTATTTTCTGGAAGCTCTGTGAATGATAAAACATTTAGGTCTTCTATATTATTTCTTATTAAATTAGATAACTCTCTTCTAATCACAGGAGAGGTTAAGAATATAGGGTTATTACCTTCTGAATTTGATTTTTCGTATGATTGTGCAATTGCTTTTATCATATTTTGAGTAAAAGTAGGGTCTAACATTAGGCCGTTACTATTCTGATCTTTTAAAGCATTTATAATAATTTGTTCCATTTCAGGAGATAGAGTTATTACAGATAAGGGTTTATTTAAAGGACATATTTTTTGAATTAAAAGACCAATTAGTGCAGGTCTAAGTGTTTCTGCTATGTCACTTACACTCATATTAGTTACATTAATATTTGATAACAACTCTAGTACTCTTTTTAAATCTTTTATAGGAACAGCTTCTGTTAAAAGAATTTTTAATACTCCCGTTAGTTGATTTAGAGGTATAATTTTTGGTATTACTGTATCAACAAGCTTTGGAGAAGTTTTTTGAAGATTATCTAATAATTCCTGTACTTCATCTTGTCCTATTAGGTCTCCAGCATGTTTAGATAATATTTGATTAAGGTGAGTTGCTATAACAGCCTCTGGAGTTACTATCATATATCCAGAGTTTTCTGCTTTATCTCTATGAAACTTTTCTATCCAAGTAGCATCCATATTAAATGATGGATCTTTTACATCTATTCCAGATAATTTCACATCACTTTCATCACCCGGTATAGCTAATAGTTTGTCTGGAAAGACTTGGTTTTGTCCAATTATAGTCTGTCCTATTTTAATAGTGTATTCATTAGCTCCTAAACTTAAATCATCAGTGATCCTAACGGAAGGTAAAATAAAACCTAATTCTTTAGAAACCTGCCTTCTAACACCGGTAACTCTGGATACTAAGGGTCCCGTATTGTCTTGATCTACTAACTTTATTAAACCGTAGCCTAGTTGAATAGAAACAGCTGAGTTATCTGTAACTTCTTGTAATTCAATTTTATCTTGTTCCTCCGCTTCATTTTCTAAATCAGTCACATTATTTTGATTATCAGCTTTTCTCTTTTCCTTTTTAAAAAAATAAAATCCTGCAGCTGCAGCAAGCAACCCAAAAAATACAAATAGTAGGTTTGGCATACCGGGAATGAAGCCTATTAGTAAAATTACACCAGCTGCCGGCAACCAAGCTTTTGGCATCCCTACTTCATTAGAAATTTGCTCAGATAGGTCATAATTAGAAGAAATTCTAGTAACGATTACAGCAGTTGCCATTGCTAAAAGCAATGAGGGTATTTGAGCTACTAAACCATCACCAACAGATAAAATAACATAATTTTGAGATGCACCAGTAAAACTCATATCATATTGAGTGGTTCCTATTATAAGTCCTCCTACAACATTAATTATTAAAATAAGAATTGCAGCAATGGCATCTCCTTTAACAAACTTAGAAGCACCATCCATGGCACCATAAAAGTCAGCTTCTTTTTCAATATTTTCTCTTTTTTCTTTTGCTTCTTCACTGCTAATTACTCCTGCTCCTAAATCAGCATCTATTGCCATTTGTTTTCCTGGCATAGCATCTAGAGTAAACCTTGCAGAAACTTCGGAAACTCTTCCTGCTCCTTTAGTTATTACCACGAGATTTATTATTATTAAAATTGCAAATACAAATATTCCTACTACGTAATCATTGCCAATAACAAAATTACCAAATGCTTCAATAACGTTACCAGCAGCATCAGTACCTGTATGTCCTTTGCTTAAAACTATTCTGGTAGAAGCTACATTTAAGCCAAGTCTCAAAACTGTAGCAAACAATAATACTGTAGGAAAGCTAGAAAAATCTAAAGGTCTAAAGGTTTGCAGAGCAACCATTAATATTATAAGTGAAACTAAAATATTTGTTGTAAAAAAAACATCAAGTAAACTTGGCGGCAGTGGTATAATCATCATGGTCATTAAGATTAAGATACCTAAAGGCAAACTTACTGTAGAAAGTATATTGCTAATACTAAGTTTTTCTTTTTTTTCTGTTAATTCCAATTCTATTATCCTCTAAATTCAAAAAATTGACACTTAAAATAACCAATAAATAGGTATTTTTTTAAAAAAATATACATAAAATGTTTAGAAGCAAAACTGATGCCATTATTTTAATAAGCTCTGAATAAAGTTAAGTATGAGTATTTTAGATATGGCATATTTAATGCAAGTAGCTCAAAAAAATAATGGAGATAAAAATGATAAAAACTACTTTATTACTAATTTTTTCTTTGATTGTATTAAATGGTTGCTCAAATAAATATACAGGTTTAGGCTTTCCATATTCAATATCAAGTAAACAGGAAAAGATAGATAATATTAATTTACCTGAAGAAGGCCAAGATGTAATAAAAGCTACTGAAGAAATTCTTAGTGCTTCTGTAGAAAAAATTCCTACTATAACTGCTGTTGGATATGCAGTTGTTTCTACACAGCCTGGTAAAAATATTGCACAGAAGAGATTAATGGCTATTAGGGCTGCTAGAATGTCAGCAATGAGAGAGTTAGCGGAACAAATTCATGGATTGAAAGTAGACTCTAGTACAACAGTAATAGATTTAGTAACACAAAACGATACATTTAGAGCTATGGTTAAAGGAACAATCAGAGGAGCTAGGACTGTTAGAATAAATCCAACAGGTGATGATACCTATGAGACTGTTTTAGAAGTTGACAGGGAGATAATGTTACTTCTATTAAGAGAGGCTAGAAGCTTAAAAGCCTAGGACTAAAATAAAAATGAAAAGCTTTATAATATCTTTAATATTTTTCTTATTAACTATGCATTGTGCTAATGCGCAGTTATCTACATATAAAAAAATTCTAGATAAATCTCCAATACTATCTCCTTTTCATGTTTTGAAAAAAACAGCTGAAAAAATTTCTTCTTTTGGTCTAAAAAAACTTTTTTTCGGAGTTACTGTAGGTGCAATGTTATCTGAAGCATATAGTAATCCTAAAGATATAGAAAATAGAAATTCTAATAACTTTGAAGGAAAAGAAGATAATATTAAAAAAATAATTTCTAAAGGCCAAGTTTTCATAAACAATATAGATGAAAATGAAGCAAAAAGAAGGGCATTAGAAGATGCTTTATACTATGCAGCAATAAAAGGAGGAGCTAGAGTTGATGGCTTTAGTTCTATAAAAAGTGACACATCTTTAGAAGAACATTTCACTGTAAGACCTAGAAGTAAAATTTTAGATTATAGGATACTTAAGTCTTATATTGAGGAAAATATTTATATTGTTGAAATAGAAGCAATAGTAGGAAATATTTCTAAAAATCCACACGTATGTAAAAATGAAAAGCCTATAACTATAAAAGAATTTAAAGGATCAAATACAATTATTTCTAATATGCCAGCAAAGTATGATAGCCTTGGCTTTAAAATAATAAACATGATTGGCACCAATCTTAAAAATTTAGAAAATGTATCTTACTATAATAATAAAAAAGACTATTACAATTTTAATAAAAGTAATTTTGATCTTGCATATGATTATAAAACTTTAGTAAATGGCGATCAAGATGTTAGATATGGTGATTATATTTACATTCCGAATATAAAGTTAAGTAAAAGTAAAGTATATCCAATTACTTACTTAATAAGAGACAAAAAAATTCCTACAATAGAAAATCCTAGCTATTTTCTGGACTCTGATGTTTTAAGAGTGGACATATCAATAGATATTTTTAATGGATTATCAAACAATTTAGTAAAAACTATTAAAGATAAATACCTAATACCACTTAATATAGATAGTAATTTTGAATATATAGAAATATTTACTAAGAATGATGATGAATATATTAATTCTGAGACTTATAATATTGCATTTGATGTAGCTAGAATGATTTCACAAGAGTTAATATGCCAGCCGCTAACTGCTAATATAAATTTTGTAAATAACAAGTTGATAGTACCAATTGGTAAAAGAAATGGCGTTAAAGAAAATCAATTAGCTGTTTTAGAAAATAGTTCTAATAATACAGAATGGACAATATTATCGGTAAGTAGTCTTACTGATAATAGTGCCACTTTGATTCCCTTGAACTCTAACATTAAAATAAATCAATTAGCAGGAAAGAAAACTAGGTTTTTGGAGTAAAAAAAATGATATTTAATAAATTTATAATAATATTAATTTGCAAGGTTATGCTATTTAGTTCTACAGTAATATCACAGCCACTAGTTATTCTAGAATATTCAAATTCTAATGATGAAAAAACTAAAAATAGCAATAATGAGGATTATTCTAGTTATTATAAAGTAAAAAAAAATGATACTCTTTCAAAGATAATTCAAAAACATTATGGTAATAAAGGTCTAAATTTTACTTTCGTGCAAGCAGCTATTTTACATAAAAATAAAAATGCCTTTGTGAGATCTAATCCTAATTTTATGTATGCAAAAAAAAATCTTTATTTGCCATCAATAAATGAAATAAAAGACCTTGTTTATAAAGATAAGAAAAAACTATCTAAGATGAAGGATACTTCAATTAATCAGGAAATTTATTTTTTTGGAAACTAAATGAAAAACTATTTAATCATAATCTTAATTGTATTTCTCAAAAGCTCAACCTTAATGGCTATTTATGAAAGCAAAGATATTTTAAAAGAAGTACATAGCTTTTTAAATAGTAAAAATAAGAATTTAGAATATGAAATTAATGAAAGGCTTAAAATTCCTAAATGTTATGGAGAAATCAAGATAAAGCAAAAATATAATAATTTAAAAACTCTAGAAATTTTATGTTTAGGAGAAAAATCATGGAAATATAACTTAAGAACTAATATTTCCTCAAAAATTAATAATAAACAATACAAAAGCAAATCAAAAAAGAAAACAATAGCTGTTTTAGTGAGTGTAGGGAGACTTAAAAGAGGACATCTTATTAAAGATAGTGATATTAAAGTTAAGTATTTAAGTCAAATAGGCGGCAGCAATACATTTTCAAAAAGAACTGACCTTATAGGAAAAAAGCTTAAAATACCCTTAAAAGAAGACCAAATAATTAGAGAAAGACATTTAGTTAAAAACTGGGTTATAAAAGAAGGACAAAAAGTTAAAATAGAGCATAAAAAAGGAAATCTTTTGATATTAGTTGATGGAATAGCGCTGAATTCAGGTATGAAAGGTGACTATTTAGAGGTAAAAAATGAAAATAGTGGAAAAATAATTAAAGGCTGGGTTGAAAATAATAAAAAAATTACAATTTTTCGCTAAATATTTTTAATATGATGTCGTTAANTTAAACATGGAGACTATAAATGATAGATAAAGTAAACAACATAACTTCAGGAAGCACACAAAGCAAAAGAAGTATTGACGAAAATAAGGTTAATAAATCTTCTGGAGATAATAAGGTTACTGTAAATAAAAATAATTCTTCTAATACTGAAAATATTAAAATTAGTCAGGAATTAGGGGTTGCTAACTTATCAAAAGAACCTTCTCTTGATTTAGATAAAGTTAGTGCTATTAAAAATGCCTTATCTAGAGGGGATTATCCCATTGATTTAGAAAAAGTTGCTGATGCGCTTCTTCAAGCTTATAAAGATATAAAGTAATTTTTTAATATGTTAGAAGAAATTAGTTCTTGTTTAAAAAATTTAGAAAACTCATATATGCTTTCTTTTAGAGAGGTTTCTAAAGAAACAATAAAATTAAACAATTTATTAAATGAATTCAAAAATTATGACACTAAAGACGAACCTAATAAGCAAAAAATACTTAATATAGCTGGAACTATTGAAGATTTATCAATAAAAAATGAATATAAANTAAACCTTATAAAAGAGTTTCCTGAATACTTTTCTAATATTAGATCAAAAAAATAGTTATACATTATAAATAAATTTTTTATACTAATTATGTATATGGAATTTCTATTAAATAATAAACAGTATATTTTTCTCGCCTTAATTGTTTTTATATTGTTATTTAAAATCTGGAGAGATTTGGAATACAAGGATATTATGACTAAAAAATTAGATGATTTATCATCTAAATACGATAATTCCTCAAAAGAAATTGAGGCTCTTCTTATAGAAATAGGAGAAAACACAAAAAGAACTGAGTTTGTTTTAGAATACTTAAAAAGGTTAGACCAAAATGCTAGCAGACTAGCAGATAATATTCAGGGCGACCAATCTATGTCAAAAGCCATAGAAATGGCAAGAGAAGGCAAAGACCATTTAGAAATTATTAAAGAAACAGGTTTAAGTAATGAAGAAGTTGAAGCAATTATACATTCTCATAAAGAATAATTTTTGAATAAAAAAAAAAAACTTTTTTTTTCTATAGGAACAATGAGTGGCACTTCATTTGATGGAGTAGATGCTGCTTTAATAAAGACTGATGGAGAAAATTATATAAAATTTATTGGTTCTGCATTTTTAGCTTATTCTAAAAAAGAGAAAAAATTATATAAAAAATCTATTTTAAATAATATTAACTTTTTAACAAAGGCAATAGATAATAAACATATAAAAGTTATTAAATTACTATTAAAAAAAACTAACATTAAAATGAGTTCAGTAAATTTAATAGGTCTTCACGGTCAAACTTTNTTTCATAAACCAGAAGAAAAGTGGTCTTGGCAATATATAAACTCTGAGAAGTTGCTTAAAGTATTTAAAAAAAATATTATTTCTGACTTTAGNCTTAATGATATTAATAATGGTGGAGAAGGTGCTCCTCTNGTACCTATATTTCATGCAAAATTAATTAAAAAATTTATTAAAGACTCGCCAATTGCTATTCTTAATATTGGAGGGGTAAGCAATGTAACTATAGTAAATAAAGATGAAACATTTCTTGGTTTTGATATAGGNCCAGGAAACGGGCCAATTGATAGCATAGTTTTCAATAAATTTAGTATAGATTTTGATAAAGGAGGTAATATATCAAAAAAAGGTAAAGTGAATAAAAGTGTAAGCAAAAGCATAATTTTTAAAATAGAAAAATTAGTTTCTAATAAATCATATGATAGAAAAACTTTAGATCAAATTTGTATAAATGAAACAAAAAATATGAATGTAGAAGACGCTTTAGCCACTATTTTAAATAGTATTTCTGAATTAACTTATAAGAAAATAAAAGCTTTTAATGTATCTAAATTGATTTTGGTTGGAGGAGGAAGAAAGAATTTAACTTTAAAGTATCTTTTAAATAAAAAGTTTGAAAATATAGTAATTGAATCTGAAGAATTGGGGTGGGAAGGAGATAGCATAGAAGCTCAAGCTTTTGCTTATTTAGCTGTCAGATGTTATCTTGGTTATAATATTACATTTCCTGAGACTACAGGAATAAGTTCTCCTTTAAGTGGAGGAGTGCTTCATTCTTATTTAAAATATGATTAATCAAAGTTTTTTTGAACGTACTTTTTTATTTCATCGCTGACTAAGTTTAGTTTTTCAGTAAAAAAATGGTCTGCATTTTTAATTTTTTTATATTTAACGGTAATTGCTTTTTGACTATCAAGTTTATTTGCAAATAAAGCTACATCTGTTTCATTAACTATATCATCATTATCTCCTTGAATAATTAAACCAGAAACTGGGCAGGGAGCTAGAAAACTAAAGTCATATTTATCAGCTGGGGGAGAAATAGCTACAAATGCATGTATCTCTGGCCTTCTCATTAGTAAGTTCAAACTAATAAATGCACCAAAAGAAAAACCTAAGACCCATACTTTTGTACTAGATGTATTATTAAAAAGCAACCAATCTAAAGCACAAGCTGAATCAGTCATTTCACCTATGCCTTCATCTCCTGAATAGTTTCCTTCACTATTTCCTACACCTCTATAATTAAATCTAAGAACTGAAAAACCTAATGTAGAAAGAGTTTTAAAACAATTATAAATAACTTTATTGTTCATATTACCTCCAAACTTTGGATGTGGATGTAATAAGATAG
>NHEU02000067.1 GCA_002171495.2 Alphaproteobacteria bacterium TMED93 | reverse complement strand
GATAAAACAGAAGGAGTAAAAGTTCCAACTAAAGCCTTTAAAGAACATCTATTTAAAAATATATTTTATAATATAGACAAAGATAGAAATTTTAGTGACCAATATATAGAATTTACTGAAAAAAAAATTGCCTTTAAAAACTATATAAGCACACAAGATGCTTTTGGACAAATATTAAATGAAATAGGGAAAGATAAAGATAGTGCTTCTAGAAGAATAATTACTACTTCTCCAGATGTAACAGTTTCAACTAATTTAGGAAGTTGGGTAAATAAAAGAAATATTTTTAGTAGAAATACAAAAATAGATATTTTTAAGGAAAAAAAAGTTACTTCTGCTCAAAAGTGGAAATATTCACCACATGGTCAACATATAGAATTAGGAATAGCAGAAAATAACTTATTTCTTTTGTTGGGAGCGTTGGGAATATCAGAGAAAATATTTGGAACTAGGCTTCTGCCAATAGGTACAATTTATGATACTTTTATAGGAAGAGGGCTTGATGCATTGAATTATGCTACATATATCGATGCTAGATTTATTCTTGTAGGAACACCTTCTGGAATAACTCTATCACATGAAGGCGGAGCTCATCAATCTATCATTACACCAAATATAGGAATATCTCAGCCAAACTTAAACTATTATGAACCAACTTTTGTTGATGAATTAAAAGTATTAATTTTTTGGGCCTTAAATAACATTCAGAAAAAAAATGGTAAATCTGTTTATTTGAGATTAAGCACCAAAAAGTTGACGCAACCTAATAGAAGTTTAAGCAATTCAATTAAAGATGATATTATTAAAGGAGGATATTGGTTACAAAACAATGAAAAAAAACTAGACTTAATAATCATTTGTACTGGTGTAATAGCTGGAGAAGTTATTAATTGCTTAAACCTGATTAAGGATGAAGAATTAAATATAGGAATTTTTATTGCTACTTCACCAGATGCTCTTTATGAAGATTGGATAACTTCTACAAAAAAAAGTAATTATAAATCTCATTTAGAAAAAAAACTTTTTAACGTAAATACTAAGACACCTATTATTACAATAATTGACGGTCATTCTAGCGCTCTTTCATGGATAGGATCTATAAAAGGCCAAAAAATAATACCTTTGGGAGTAAATAAATTTGGACAATCAGGTGATCTTAAGGAAGTGTATCAATTTAATGAAATTGATTTAAATTCAATAGTTGATAGAATAGCCAGATTTATAATACAATAAAAAAATGCGGCTGTGGTGAAATTGGCAGACACGCCAGATTTAGGTTCTGGTGGAGAAATCCGTGGGGGTTCAAGTCCCTCCAGCCGCACCATTAAACTATGATGATATTTTTTTTAAGAGTCTCTATCATTTTATTTTCATGCATAAATTATAGTTACGCAAAAGACAATAATTTTACTGATTATCCACTTTCTTTTATTGTAGAATCTTGTCTAATTACAAAACAAAGGTCATTTCCAGAAAGTATTGAACAAGAACAGTTTTACGAGAATAAAAAAAAATACTACACTTGTATGAATTTTATTATGTCCTTATCTACTACTCTAAATAGGAGGTGCATATCCTCAAAAAAAAAAGAAATTTCTCCAGAAAATGCTATGACATTTGCTGATTTATCTAATGTAAATTCAACTTCTGACTTAATAAATGAAATTATTGAATATTCTAATAAGTATCCGCATTTTTTAAATCAAATTGGTTGGTTGCATGCTTCAAAAGCTATTAGTCAAAAATGGCCTTGCAAGTAAAACTTGTAAAATTTAAATAAAAAATTACAAAAATATAAGTTTTATNNAATTTAATATTAGAATTAGTATTATAATCTGTTATACCTAAATTATGAGTGAGAATAATTCTAAAAAATCTGCTTTACAAAAAAGCTTTAAAATAAAAGTGCCTTATACTGTTTTGCAAAAAAGCATGGATTTCGAGTTTGAAAACTTGTCTAAGTCATTAAAAGTTCCTGGTTTTAGGCCAGGCAAGGTCCCATTATCATTTGTAAAAAATAAATACTTTAAAGAAATACTTAATAAAACTTCTGAAAAACTTATACAAGAGGAGGGTAATAAAACTTTTGAGAAAAATAACTATAGGTTAGCAGTTCAACCAAAAGTAAAGCTTTTAAGTGATTTAAAGGAAAATGTAGATTTAGAAGCTGAATTTTCTTTTGAAATTTTACCTAATTTTAAACTTCAAGAATTTAGTAAAATTTCTCTTAATAGATACATTTCCTCAATATCTGAAACAGACATAAGTAATGTTATAAAAAAACTTCATAATGATAATAAAGTTTTTAAAAAAGCTCCAGCAGATAGAGATGCAAAAAAAAATGATAGATTAGTAATTAGCTATAAAGGATTTATAGGAAAAGAACAGTTTGAAGGTGGTACTGCAGAAAATCAAATTATTGATTTAGGTAATAACTCATATTTGCCAGAATTTGAAAAAAATCTTTCAGGTAAAAAAATCAATGACGAATTTGAATTAGAAATAGTATTTCCAAAAAATTATCAGGCTGAAAAATTAAGAGAAAAGAAGGCTGTTTTTCAANTAAAGATTAATGAAATTTCAATTCCAGAATTTCTTAAAAATGATGATGAATTAGCTATTAAAATGGGCGCCAAGACAACTGAAGAATTAAAAACTAAAATTAAAAATGAGCTACAAAGNTATTCTGATGAATTGAGTTTTGCAATAATTAAAAACCAAATTATTAAACATGTTACAAGTGCGTACAGCTTTGATTTACCTCCGTCATTAGTTTTAAGAGAAGAAGAAATCATAAANAAAACAACAAACTCTTCTAGTACAACTGGTAAAGAAAAGGATAAAAAAGCAGAAGAAAATATTCGTGAAAATGCTGAAAATAAGGTAAAAATAGGAATAGTATTATCAGAAATTGGAATAAAACATAAAATAAATGTTACAAATCAGGAAATTGAGACAGAGCTTGCGAGAATATGTATGCAATATCCAGGAAAGGAAAAAGAAATAGTTGAGTTTTACAAAAATAATCCTGCTCAAATGAATTCTCTTAAAAGTCCTATATTTGAAAATAAAGTTATAAAACTAATTTCAGAAAAAGCAACCGTTAAAGAAGAAAAAATTAGTTCAGAAGAACTGAATTCAAAAATNTCATCAATAGAAAAAGAGATGAGTTCACATAAATAGTAGAAAGGTTTGAAATATGNTAAAAAANAATCTTTTTAATAGTTCTCTAATCCCNATGGTTGTAGAGCAGTCAAATAGGGGGGAAAGAGCGTATGATATTTATTCCAGATTATTAAAAGAGAGAATAATATTCTTAACAGGNCCTGTTACTGATGATGTAGCAAGCGTAATTATCGCACAATTATTATTTTTGGAATCAGAAAATCCAAAAAAAGATATTTTCTTTTATATTAACAGTCCAGGAGGTTTAGTAACAGCAGGACTTGGTGTATATGATACAATGCAGTATATAAAGCCAAGGGTTTCTACGCTTTGTGTAGGACAAGCAGCATCAATGGGTTCTTTAATGTTATCTGCTGGAGCAACTGGCATGAGATTTGCTCTTCCTCACTCAAGGATAATGTTACATCAACCATCTGGAGGTTTTTCAGGACAGGCAACTGACATTGAAATACATGCGAAAGAGATACTTGATATGAAAGAAAAGTTAAATAAAATTTATGAAAAACATACTAAGCAGAAAATTGATATTATCAGAAAAACTCTAGAGAGAGATCATTTTTTAAACCCATCTGAAGCTAAAAAATTCGGAATTATTGACGAAATAATTGATAATAGAACGCAAATGAAGTTTAGTTGATGTAAAGTTATTAGTAATGTATAGTTAATTTAAATATGACAAAAGATAAATCAAATAATAAAAACACTCTTTATTGCTCTTTTTGTGGTAAAAGCCAGCATGAGGTAAAAAAGCTAATAGCGGGGCCTACAGTTTTCATATGTGACGAGTGTGTTGAACTATGTATGGATATAATAAAAGAAGAAAATAAGTCCAACCACCAAAAAATAGACGGTATACCTAGTCCTGTAGAAATTAACAGAGTTTTAAATGATTTTGTTATAGGACAAGATAAGGCAAAAAAAGTTTTGTCTGTGGCTGTTCATAATCACTATAAAAGAATTAATTTTACAAAAAATAAAGGAGACGTTGAATTATCGAAATCTAATATTTTATTGATAGGNCCTACTGGTTCAGGAAAAACACTTTTAGCNCANACTTTAGCNAGAATTTTAGATGTGCCTTTTACTATGGCAGATGCTACTAGTCTNACAGAAGCAGGATATGTNGGAGAAGANGTTGAAAATATCATATTAAAATTAGTTCAGGCAGCNGACTANAACATTGACAGAGCAGAAAAGGGAATAATCTACATAGATGAAATAGATAAAATTAGTAGAAAATCTGATAATCCATCGATTACTAGAGATGTTTCAGGAGAAGGAGTGCAACAAGCTTTGTTAAAAATTATGGAAGGGACTGTTGCTAGTATTCCGCCGCAAGGTGGAAGAAAACACCCTCAGCAAGAGTTTTTAAATGTTAATACAGCTAATATTTTATTTATTTGTGGTGGTGCATTTAGTGGTTTAGAAAAAATTATATCTAAAAGAGGAGTTGATACTGGTATAGGTTTTAGTGCTAATGTGAGTGTTGGAGAAAATAGAAAATTTTCTGATTTATTAAGTGATGTAGAGCCTGAAGATTTGCTGAAATATGGTCTTATACCTGAGTTTATTGGCAGACTTCCTATTTTAGCTTCATTAGATGACTTAGATGAAAAAGCTTTAATTGAAATTCTTACTATTCCAAGAAATGCGCTTATCAAGCAGTACAAAAAAATATATGATTTAGAGAATGTTAAACTTACTTTTACAAAAGAAGCTTTACAGGCTGTAGCAAAAAAAGCTATTTCTAGAAAAACTGGAGCAAGAGGGCTAAGATCAATATTAGAAGAAGTATTATTAGATAGCATGTATGAAATACCTTCTGATAATAATATTAATGAAGTAGTTCTTAATGAAGATGTAGTAATGGGAAAATCAAAGCCTATTGTAGCATATGCAAAAAACAAAAAGGGAATAGAAACTAGCGCATAATTTTTAGGTCTTGAAATCTTTAATTTAAATTAACACGTATAGTATATATAGGAGATTATTATGAGACTACCTTTATTACCTTTAAGAGATATTGTTATTTTTCCTGACATGATAGTGCCGTTGTTTGTTGGCCGTGAAAAATCAGTCTTAGCAATCGAAGAAGTTATGAAAGCTGAGAATAAAGACAAGTCTATTCTTTTAGTTACACAAAAAGATTCTCATGTTGATAATCCAAATAGCAAAGATTTATTTAAAATTGGAGTACTGGCTAATGTTTTACAAATGCTTAAACTTCCAGATGGAACAGTAAAGGTTCTTGTTGAAGGAGTATCTAGAGTGTCTCTTAAAGATATAAAGGAATCTTCTGAATTTGTGTCCTCTGACTATGTTGAATTTCCAGACAAGAATACAAAATCTGATGAGAGTAAAGCTTTAGTTAGAGCAATTGCTGAGCAATTCGATGATTATGTTAAAGTTAATAAAAAGATTTCTAAAGAAGTTACGACATCTGTTGCTCAAATAGATGATCCTGTAAAGCTATCTAATACTGTTGCTGCGCATTTAAGTGTAAAAATTAGTGAAAAACAGGAGCTACTCGAAATAGAAAAAACAGAAATGAGACTTACCAAAATTCTTGAATTACTNGAATCAGAATTAGATGTNCTAAANGTNGAGAAAAAAATNAGGTCAAGAGTTAAAAGGCANATGGANAAGACTCANAGAGAATATTATTTNAATGAACAGNTNAAAGCTATACAAAAAGAGCTTGGTGATANTGAAGATGGAGTTGATGATAATGAAGAATTTTTAAAAAAAATACACTCTTTAAAATTAACTAAAGAGGCAAAGAAGAAAGCAGAAAGTGAATTAAAAAAATTAAAAAATATGAGTCCAATGTCTGCTGAGTCAACTGTAGTTAGAAATTATCTTGACTGGTTACTAAATATACCATGGAAAACTCCTTCGAGAGTAAAGTATGATTTAGCATCAGCAATTAAATCTTTAGATGAAGACCACTTTGGTCTTGAAAAAGTAAAAGAGAGAATAGTTGAGTACTTAGCTATTCAGAAGAGAGTAAAGAAAGTTCAGGGCTCTATACTATGTTTAGTTGGTCCACCGGGGGTTGGAAAAACATCTTTAGGAAAATCAATAGCTAAGGCTACTGAAAGAAAGTTTGTTAGAATTTCACTTGGTGGTGTTCGTGATGAAGCAGAAATAAAGGGTCATAGACGTACCTATATAGGTTCTATGCCAGGGAAAATAATTCAAGGCATGAAAAAAGCAGGAACTTCTAACCCATTATTTTTATTAGATGAAATAGATAAGTTAGGCTCAGATTGGAGAGGGGATCCTTCCTCAGCTCTTTTAGAAGCTTTAGACCCTGAGCAAAACTCTGCATTTAGCGATCATTATTTAGAAGTAGATTATGATTTATCCAATGTATTATTTATTACTACTGCAAACTCACTAAATATGCCGCAACCACTATTAGACAGAATGGAGGTAATTAAATTATCAGGTTATACTGAAGCGGAAAAGCTTCAAATTGCAAAAAAGCACTTATTAAAAAAACAATTTGTCAAAAATGGTTTATTAGAAAAAGAGTGTAGTATAAGTAATTCTGCAATATCCGATATTATTAAGTTTTATACTAGAGAAGCAGGAGTAAGAAATCTTGAAAGAGAAATCTCTAAACTTTGTAGAAAAACCACTACAGAAATAGTTAAAGGTAATAAAAAAAATATCTCCATATCTTCTAATAATATTAACAATTTTTTAGGAGTTAAAAAATTTAGACACGGTGAGGCAGAAAGAAAAAACTTGATAGGTATTGCTACTGGTTTAGCTTATACAGACTTTGGTGGTGATATATTAGCCATAGAAGCAGTTTTAATGCAAGGAAAAGGAAGAAGACAAGTAACAGGACATTTAGGGGAAGTTATGAAAGAGTCTATACAAGCAGCAGTATCCTATGTAAGGTTTAATGCTCCTCTTCTAGGCATTATACCTCCAGAATTTGAAAAAAAAGATATTCATGTTCATGTTCCTGAGGGGGCAACACCAAAGGACGGGCCTTCAGCTGGAATAGCTATAGTGACTTCCATCGTTTCTATTTTAACTGGAATTCCTATAAATTGCAAAGTTGCCATGACTGGAGAAATTACATTACGTGGAAGAGTTCTTCCTATTGGTGGTCTTAAAGAAAAGTTACTTGCTGCATTAAGATCAGGTATTACAAAAGTTATAATACCTAAAGATAATGAAAAAGATTTGGAGGATATACCCAATAATGTTAAAGAGTCTCTAAAGATAATACCAGCTGAAAATATTATGGAAGTCCTAAAAGAGTCTTTAACAAAAAAAATATCTCCTATTGATTGGAAAGAAGAAGATATAGTAACAAAAAGTTCTGTTAAAACTAATGATGAAAACTTAATAACGCACTAAATTTAATATTAAATATAATATTGACCTTATAGTATAAATTGTTTTAATATAGTTAAATATTAAAAAGGAGTGAGTAAGGTGAATAAAAACGAACTAATTTCTGCTTTAGCAGGCGCTACAAATTTAAATCAAACACAATGTTCAGAAGTTTTACAATCATTTATTGACACTGTAACTAATGAACTTAAAAGTGGTTCAGAAGTTAAAATTATAGGATTTGGAACTTTTAAGATTTCTAAAAGAAAAGCTACAACTGGAAGAAATCCTCAAACAGGAGCTGAAATTCAAATTCCAGCCTCAAACCAACCTAAGTTTTCTGCTGGTAAGGCTTTAAAAGCGGCTGTAAACTAAATATATAAGTTGCTGTAAACTAAATTATAAGCAGTTTATAAAAATACAGGGCGATTAGCTCAGCTGGGAGAGCATCTCGTTTACACCGAGAGGGTCGGCGGTTCGATC
>NHEU02000024.1 GCA_002171495.2 Alphaproteobacteria bacterium TMED93 | reverse complement strand
TAAAGCATTAACAGTTTCAGGGATTACTGCCTTTGATAAAAGTTATGATGGATCAACTAGTGCTACTTTAGGTACATCAAATATTTTATATAGTGGGTTAGTGAGTGGAGATAGTTTTTCAGGAAGTTATTCAGGAACCTTTAATAATGCTAATGTAGCAACTAATAAAACTGTAACTATAGCCTCTTCATATTCTGGAGACGATGTTTCAAATTATACTATTACTAATCAATCTAGTACCACAGCTACAATTGTTAAAAAAGCTCTAACAGCATCTGCTTCGGCTTCCAATAAATCTTATAATGGTAATTCTACAGCTACAACCAGTCTTACATTTTCTGGTTTNGNAGGNTCAGANACNTTNGGNCAATCTGTATCCTCAACTTTTAATAATAAAAATGTAGGAACGGGAAAAACAGTAACAGTAGACTCTATTACATTATCTGATGGAAGCAATGGAGGGTTAGCAAGTAACTACACCATTAGTGCTGGCCAAACTACAACAGCAAATGTCACTGGAAAAGCTTTAACAGTTTCTGGTATAACCGCATCAAATAAAACCTATGATGGAAATACAAATGCCCCTTTGGATATCTCAAGTATTTCTTATTCTGGACTGGTTTCAGGAGATGATATAGGAGGCTTGTTTTCTGGAACATTTGATAACAAAAATATCGGAACTGGAAAGACAGTAACAATTTCTGCTTCTTATTCCGGAGTAGATTCTGGAAATTATTCAGTTACAGATCAATCTAGTACTACAGCAAACATTACTGCTAGAACTTTAACAGTTTCAGGACTAACTGCTTCAAATAAGACTTATGATGCAACAACTTCTGCAACTTTGGATACTTCCAATGTATCCTATGCAGGTTTGGTGAGTGGGGATAGTTTTTCTGGAAGTTACACAGGAGCTTTCAATAATTCTAATGTAGGTACTAGCAAGTTAGTTACTATTTCTTCATCTTATTCCGGCGATGATATAAATAATTACTCTATAACGGATCAATCTTCTACTGGTGCAGATATAACTAAAGCATCTCCAACCATTAGTGGTTTTAGCGCACAATCAAAATATTCAGATGAAAATTATACTTTAGCAGGAGTACCTAGTATTAGTGGATTAAGTATTGCCTATTCATCTAGTGATACTAATATAGCAAGTGTAAATTCTTCAACAGGAGCAGTTTCTATAATAACAACTGGGTCATCTACTATTACTGGTTCAATTGCAGCTACATCAAACTATAATGCCGCAACTGCAACCTATATTTTAACTATTACTACTAGACCAACTAGCAGTGGATCGCCATCACAAGTAGCTACAGACTCTGCAATTAGAACTGCCACGTCTTCAGGTTCAGGAACTAATAATTCTGATGGAACTACTAATGTTGGTTCAGATTCTTATGCTGGAAGCTCAATAAATAATTCAGCACAGGTAGTATCATTTAGTGCTAAAGTTGTAGTTTTAAGACCTGAGCAAACTCCTAAAACTGAAGGAGTTTATGAGTTTAATAATCAAGAGTCAAAGCTTGATGATATTGCAAACGATAGTGAAGGGTTTCAAAAATTAGGAGAAATTATTGGTATAACTGAATATTCAATACAAATAAAAGCAGACGATTTATATAGTTATACTTTAGAGGTTAGAGATGGAGGGATCTTAATTAAACCAGGAAATCAAAAATCACTTATATTTGCAGAAAATTATAGGACTAGAGTAATTGATACTGCAATGGAAGAGGTAGAAAAAAACTTTGGGATACCATCATTTCAAATTAGAACTATAGTTTTAGATTTCTATAAAAGGTATACGCAAGCTAATTAATTATATTTTACTTTTAATATAATCAATCGTTTTAGAAATAGCTTCCTCTGATTTAGAAGGCTCCACTCCTCCTCCCTGCGCTAACTCTTTTTTACCACCACCGCCTTTACCTCCCAATATAGGAGTAGCAAATCTGATTAAGTCTACTGCATCTAATTTATCAGTTAGATTTGAAGAAACTCCTATAACTGAAGTAACCTTATTTTCAGATTTAGAAATTAATATTGATACTGTATTAGGTTTATTATCAAGTAATTTATCAGAAATAGCTTTGAGGTTTTTTGAATCTTTATTACTAAAAATTGAATAGTAGATTTGGTGATTATTTATAGTAACGTTTTTCATATCTTCTTTAGAGGAGGAAGCGGTATTAGAATTTATATTTTTTAATTTTTTTTCTAATTCTTTTTTTTCATTTATCAGGTTATTTATTCTATCAAAAATGACAGAGGTTCCAGTTTTTAACTTTTCAGCAATCAGAGTGATATCACTTTGTATCTTTTGTGTAGTTTCTAGAGCTAGAATTCCTGTTACAGCTTCTATTCTTCTAACACCAGAAGCAAGGCTTCCCTCTGATAGAAACTTAAACAATCCAATTTCTCCTGTATTTTTGACATGAGTTCCTCCACAAAGTTCAATTGAATATGCTTGATTGGTATCATTATTTTCAGCCCCCATTTCAATAACTCTAACATCTTCGCCATATTTTTCTCCAAAAATTGCCATCGCGCCTTTTGCCACTGCTGCATCTTTTTTTAAAATTGATTGATTTACTGGAGCACACTCTAATATTTTTTTATTAATTTCTTTTTCTATCAACATGAGTGTTTCTTGTTCAATTTTTTCATTATGTGAGATATCAAATCTTAGTTTTTCGTCTGATACCAAAGAACCTTTTTGTGTTACATGTTTTCCAAGATTTTTTCTCAAAGCACTATGAAGAAGGTGAGTTGCTGAATGATTAGCTGTTATTTTTTTTCTTTTTTCTATATTAATTTCTAGGCTGGCTTGATCACCTTCTAAAATTTTTCCTTTAATAAGAATTCCTCTATGTTCGTATATTTTATTTTGAATTAACTGAGTATCATGAACTTTAAAATTAAAATTTTCTCCCTTTATGATTCCTGTATCTCCTATTTGTCCTCCTGCTTCTGCGTAAAAAGGAGTTTGATCAAATACTAGTGATAGGGGTTGTTTGTCTTGTGATGCTTCTTTTATGGTTTTACCTTCAAAAACAATTTTAAGAACTTTTCCTTGAGATAAGTTTTTTTCATATCCTAAAAAAATAGTTGCTTTTAATTCACTAGAAATTTCTTTCCAAATAGTTTCATCAATACTTTGAGAGTCACCTTTCCATGACTTTTTTGAAAGTTCTTTTTGTTTTTGCATCTCTTCATTAAATTCTTCTAAATTAACTTTTTTATCATCCGATTTTAAGACATCTTCGGTTAAATCTAGAGGAAAACCATATGTATCATAAAGTTTAAATGCAACCTTTCCAGAAAATAATTTATCATTATTACCTTTAGTATTTTCATCTTCTAAAATTTTTAACCCTTTTTCTAAGGTCTCTAANAANTTTTCTTCTTCATTTAGAATAGTTTTAGTAATTAACTCTTTATAACTAATTAATTCTTTGTAGTGATCACCCATTTGATTTAAAAGTGATGGAACAAGTTTATAAAAACTAGGTTCTTTTATATTTAAAGTNTAAATTTGTCTAATAGCTCTTCTCATAATTCTTCGAAGCACATAACCTCTCCCC
Source organism: Alphaproteobacteria bacterium TMED93 (assembly GCA_002171495.2). Taxonomy (GTDB): domain Bacteria; phylum Pseudomonadota; class Alphaproteobacteria; order TMED109; family TMED109; genus JAYYAX01. Next base: position 4,265 of record NHEU02000024.1, on the reverse strand, counting down.
TCATTTGCTGGGATCACTCCATCAGATATAAGAAAGCATGANGCTCTTAAATGGTCACTTATAATTCTTAACGGAACTGAGGTTATTTCATTTTCCTGAACTCTAAAAATTTCTTTAGTAGAGTCAATTAAATACCTAAATAAATCTATATCATAATTATCTGCTTTTCCTTGTAAAACAGCAGCTACCCTTTCTATGCCCATACCTGTGTCAATAGAAGGACTTGGCAGCAGTTCTTTTTTTCCATTTTTATGTTTATTATATTGCATAAAAACAAGATTCCATATTTCTACATATCTATCCCCTTCATCAGGAGAACCTGGAAGACCTCCTGAGTATTTTTCTCCATGATCATAAAAAATCTCAGAACAAGGACCACAAGGACCAGAGTCACCCATTTCCCAAAAGTTATCTGAAGATGCTATTTTTAAAATTTTTGAGTCATCAAAAGAAGAAACTTTTTTCCAAATTTTATATGCCTCTGTATCTTCATGAAAGACTGTAATAATTAGCTTTTCAGGTGGTATAGAAAAATTTTTAGTAATTAAATTCCAAGCTAACTCGATGGCGTCTTCTTTAAAGTAGTTTCCAAATGAAAAGTTACCAAGCATTTCAAAAAATGTATGATGTCTTTTAGTAAGTCCAACATTTTCCAAATCATTATGTTTTCCTCCAGCCCTAACACATTTCTGTGATGTAACAGCTTTTTTAGAGATAGGAGGGTTTTCAATGCCTGTAAAAATATTTTTAAATTGTACCATTCCTGCATTAGTGAATAGCAAAGAGTCATCATTTTCAGGAACNAGCGGAGATGAAGCAATAATATCATGATTTTTTGTAGAAAAAAAATTTAAAAATTCCTTTCTTATATCTGTTAATGATATTTTTGTCATGAATTTAGTTTATATAACTTAATTCTCTAGAGCAATCTTTTCATCTTCAACAGTTTTATTTTTTCCTCTAATTAAGTCTTCTATCTCATTAGAAATTTCTGCATTATCCAACAGAAATTTTTTAGCATTTTCTCTTCCTTGCCCTATTCTTTCTCCGTTGTAGCTATACCAAGAACCAGATTTTTCCACTATTCCTGATAGAACTCCTAAATCTATAATTTCTCCTTCTTTTGAAATACCTTCTCCATAAATAATATCAAATTCTACCACTTTGAAAGGAGGGGCTACTTTATTTTTTACTACTTTAACTCTAGTTTGATTTCCTACAATTTGGTCTTTATCTTTAATTTGCCCAATCCTTCTTATATCTAGTCTCACAGAGGAGTAAAACTTTAATGCATTTCCTCCTGTAGTAGTTTCAGGGCTTCCAAACATAATTCCNATTTTCATTCTAATTTGGTTAATAAATATAACCATTGCATTTGTTTTTGCTATCGAAGAAGTAAGCTTTCTTAAAGCTTGACTCATTAACCTTGCTTGCAATCCTACATGAGTATCACCCATATCNCCTTCTAATTCTGCTTTAGGAACCAAGGCTGCAACACTATCTATAACTAAAACATCAACAGCGCCAGATTTAACTAGAGTATCAGCAATTTCTAAGGCTTGTTCTCCTGCATCGGGTTGAGATACTAATAATTTATCAACATCTACTCCTAGATTTTTTGCATAAACAGGGTCTAAAGCATGCTCNGCATCAATAAATGCACAAATNCCTTCTTTTTTTTGAGCACTTGCTACAACTTGAAGAGCAAGAGTAGTTTTTCCTGAACTTTCTGGACCATAAATTTCAANAATTCTTCCCTTTGGAAGNCCNCCTATTCCTANAGCNATATCTAANCCAAGTGATCCAGTNGAAATTTCCTCTATATCAATAGTTTTGTTGTCTCCAAGACGCATAATAGAACCAGTTCCATACTCTCGTTCTATTAAACCTAGTGCGGTTTCTAAAGCCTTTGTTTTGTTGTCTTCACTCATAATGTTCTTTCTATGTTCTAANTATGTTCACTAAATGTATATTATAGTTTTATTANTTATGCAACTTTAAATATAATTTTAAGTATAATAGACTTTTNAAGTCCTGCAATAAGATATCAAAAATAGTTTGTTATTTTAATTCCCAAATAGTTNTCTCGTCTAAAGCTATACAGTGTGTCTTTATTATTAACAGACCAGTATGAAGTATAGTTTNCTGCTATTCTAACGGAGTCTTTTAAACGAGTACTTATNTCAAGGTTGCCTGTATTTCCATCTCCATTTAAATCCAAGGTTAGCATTTGAGTAAACTCTGTTCCTTGAACATCATTAAAGTTGATTCTCGTTCCTATAAATAGGTCATTTTGAAATATGTCGTTAGAGTTACTTCCTCTGTCATCATTACTATATTCAGCAAAAATGTTTAGGTCCCATATTTTATCAAAAGGTCTGGTAACTACATACTCAATTCCAGTTATATAAGAGTAATAATTTTCTCTCTCATATAATGTATTTTTTTGTCCATTTCTTCTTATTCCTTCAAACTTAAATATTATTGGTCCAAAAATACTTTGTAGAAATGAACCTATTTGTGTAATTCTTTCATATCCAGCGAAATATTTTATTTCGCCATTTTCTAATTTAGGTAAAGTAGATCCATTTCTTGATGTTCCTCTAAAAAGTTGNAAAGATATATCAGTTTCTCTAAAACTGTTTTGCCATTTTATAGCCCAACTAGGAANTTTTCTTCCAGCNCCACCTTCATAGGAAGTATTGTAATTTTGAGTGGGTAAATTTAATCTTAACCTTCCATTTTTTCCAACTTTTGTCGGCTCATGAAATAGAGGCATGTAAATTAAATCTATAAAACCAAATTTATTATTTATGTAAGAGTAAGAAATTAAAGATTGTCCTAATTTAGATTTCTCTTCTCCAGAAGCTTCATCAGGACTATTTATTATATCAACTAAGTTTTTTAATTCAGTAACTCCCCAAAATACTTTTTCTTTTCCAATTTTAAATTCACTATGACCATTAAAATATAAAAAAAATCCTTGAGAAATATCAAATAGACTTCTTTCTTTATCATGATGATCATATCTATATTCTGGTTCAATCAGTACATTAATATTTCTATGAGGCTCTAAAAAAAGTTCTGATTTTAAGTTTACTGAATAAGTATTTTTTTGATATTCGTAAGCATTCTCTTTATGAAAAACTCTAGTTTGAAAAGTTTTTTCATTATTTAATTCCCAATAAATATCTTCAGAAAAACAAATAAAAGTATAACTGGATATTAGTAAAAAAAAAAAAAATTTCATAAATTATCTGATTCTTGATAATGACTTCTGATTAAAATCTCTTTCAGAGAGTCCTACTTTAAACTTTATTTCTTCTACAAGAAGATCAGTAGATTTTCCTGTTTGATGATTAATCATATAATATGTACTAGGTCTCCAAAATTTATCTAAATAAATTTTATAATCTCCGAATTTTAAAGTTTTTAATAATGATTTTTTTCTATCATAATATTCTATTTTCCATACTTTATGTGCAGGTGTGTCATCTAACCACAAAGTTTGATAGCTGTATCCAGAACTTTTTTCAACAGGAACACGAGTTATAACATGACAGGTTAACTCTTCTTTTTCAGGACAAGGTTCTTTTTTAATATATTTTCTATTAGAATATTTTTCTAATTCTTGACTTCCTAAATCTTCATACGCAAATTCTGAACCAACAAAAGAACCTGACCTATTTTCTGAAGTAATTCTTTTCACTCTTTTTAATGCAGGGAGATACAGCCATTGATCATCTGGGCCTACCTTATGAGAAAAGGTTAAAGTTGCCGTTCCTTTTACGTCTTTAGGACTATCAAAAATAAATAATGTCTTATCCCCATCATCAGAGACTTCTAATGTTTTTCCTCTAAAATATCTTATAGTTTCTTCTCCTTGCTTATTTCTTAAAGTCATGGTTTGGTTTGAAATAAAGTCACCAAAGCCTTTGTCATAATTATATGCATCGGTAGAAATTTTTAACGCTTTAGCATCTTCTTCAGCTGCTACCAAAAAATTATTACCGATAATAGAAAATAAAAATATTGATGTAATAAAGTGTTTTAAATTTTGTAATATTATTTTCATATATAGCTCCTAGGTTTTATTTTTTATTTTAGAAATTGAATTTTTTAAAAGGTTATACTTCTCAAGTGTTATTAATAGTGTTGGAAGAAAAAATAAATCTATTAATAATGCTATAGCAATTGTAATTGCTGTCAGCAATGCCATATCTGAATTAACCTTAAATCCAGATAATGATAAAATTCCAAAACCT
>NHEU02000022.1 GCA_002171495.2 Alphaproteobacteria bacterium TMED93 | reverse complement strand
AAATAAAAGAATGACGAAGTGTTTGTGGAAGTATTCCTTTTTTAGCATTAACTAAAATTATAGCTAAGTCAGCTACACTTGCACCAGTAACCATATTTCTTGTGTACTGCTCGTGGCCTGGTGTATCTGCTACTATAAATCTTCTCTTTGGTGTTTGAAAATATCGATGCGCTACATCAATGGTAATTTTTTGTTCTCTCTCAGCTATTAAACCGTCTAATAGAAGAGAAAAATCTATTTTAGTTTCTTTTTTATAATTTTTGTTGATAATTTTTATATCATCAATTTGATCATTGAAAATAATTTTTGAGTCAAAAAGCATTCTGCCTATTAAAGTACTTTTTCCATCATCTACACTCCCACAAGTAATAAACCTTAATGTACTTATACTTCTTTGCCCCTTTGTAAATTCATTTACCATTTTTTTTATTGAATACTGGTTGCCAGTCATTAAAAGTACCCCTGCAATTTTTTCTTTTCCATTGAACTAATACTATCTCGATCAATAAACCTTCCATATCTTTCGCTATATTTTGTATTAAGTAATTCTAATAAAATTGACTCTACAGAATTAGCATTGGATGCAATTGCTGAAGTAAGTGGATAACAGCCCAGCGTACGAAAACGCACATTCTTATATAGTATCTTCTCATTTTTTCTTATCTTAAGCCTATTATCATCTACCATTATAAACATACTATTTCTATTTATAACTTTCCTTTTATGCGCTAAATATAGATCTACAATAGGTATTTTTTCCTCATAAATATATTGCCATACATCCAACTCAGTCCAATTTGACAAGGGAAAAACTCTAAAGCTTTTTTTTTTATTAATTTTGGTATTATAAAGATCCCATAATTCTGGCCTTTGTGACTTAGGATCCCATGATTGCTTTTCATTTCTAATAGAAAATATTCTTTCTTTAGACCTGCTTTTTTCCTCGTCCCTTCTAGCGCCTCCAAAAGCTAAATCAAAATCAAACTTTTTTAATGCCATTTTTAGGGCTTGAGTTTTCATTATATCTGTATATATCTCCGACTTATAGTCATTCGGATTGATATTTTTTCTCTCTCCATCTAAGTTTTTAAAAATAATTAAATCCAAATTATTCTCGCGAATAAATTTATCTCTAAAATTATACATTTGCTTAAATTTCCAACCTGTATCTATATGCATTATGGGAAATGGAATTTTTTGTGGATAAAATGCTTTTATAGCTAAATGAAGAAGAACAGATGAGTCTTTACCAATGGAGTATAGCAAGACAGGTCTAACTGCTTCAGATATAGCTTCCCTAATAATATATATGCTTTCCGATTCTAAATATTTGAGATGATTAATTCTATTAGTTGGCATATTATTTTAAATAACCTACATCTAAAAATTTAATTACCACCTTATTTAGTTAGAAAATTAACTGGTAATTTATCAAATAATTAAAATATTTATACCATAAAAAATTTAGGTTAAATACAACTAGTTTAATATTACTTTACTTTTATTTTTTTTCAATCTGATTGCAATAAGAAAANATTAAAAATAGTATATTATAAATTTAATTTAATACCATAGTATTATATTTTAGATATATAGGAGGGGTTATCGAGTGGTTAAGGGAAGAAGTCTGTAAAATTCCTATATTAATCAGTAATCCAAGAAATCTAAATCAAAACTGCAGAAAACCAATATTCCTAATGTATTTTTATTGATTTTAAAAAGCAAATATTATAATCAATTATTTTTTGTGAAATAAATCAAAATATTCTTTGTTACTTTTTTTCCTAATATAATTGAACCCATATCTATCGTTTGGGGTGTTTAAATATTAACCTATAAAATCTATTTTTGTACTTTTTGAGCCCTTAACACTTTGGCCCATAGCATCAAAACAAACATTTATAGTACTAATTATACTTCCTATATCAGGTAAATCTATTGCATGCGCAAAATCAGGAAGGTCAGTAGATTTATTACCTATATAAAAAAATATGTATTTTGCTCCAGCACCAATTGCGGTAGAAATTATATTATGTTCTGTCGAATGTAGGCCATAGCCTGTTGACACTCCCAGATTATTAAGTTTGACTATATCAGAAAGGTTTTGATCCTTTCCACTGTGAGATAAACTTGTGTGAATGATTTTATCGTTGCTATTCATTATAGGTATTATGATTTTTTCTATGTATTCTAGAGTAGAGAGNCCAACTGAAATATATTTAGGACACTTAAAAGTTTTCATCAGCCTAGTCATAAACCGTTGATCAGCAGTAGATGTACTAAGAGTTTTTATAAAATCTGGGTTAAGTCCCTCTGATTTCATCTTATCTAGATCAAGAATAGGNCCTAGGGCAAANCCACAAGGAATCATAAATTTTTTGCACAAAGATAAAAANTTTCTATACTCATTANTTGTTAGTTTAAACTCTTTTTTTGANTCATAAAAACTTTCTTCTCTNATTTGAACTGTGATAGCCACACCTAGTTTTTGGAGACCTATTTCTGTTACTATTTCTTCAACTTTGGAATATGAGCCAAGATGGTTTAATCCAATTTCCAAACATACTTTCCAATTTGGAACAGTAGTCATCTAAGGATTCCAAACGCTTTTATTGAGAAATATAAAAGAGATATTTTTTCATATAAACTAATTCTCATTTTTGCCTTTTCTCATCTTATATTCAGTAAATTCCCAATCTTCAAATGTGTCTATATCAATTATTTCATCGCNGGAAAGGAGTATTGGAAATGCCTTTGAAAAGAAACGATGCTTTGCTCTAATGAAAGAGCTAGTTTTAAAACCATAAAATGCTCCAATTTCATTTACTTGCTTATGTTTGATGAATTGCCTACNGATACGTTCGTGAAAAGGATGGTTAATAGGCCTCCATTTATTTGTTCCATCTGATTCCTTTACTTCTTCCCATAAAAAAACGTGCGCGTTATGGGCTGCAAAAACTGTTGTGTTTTGTTTAGTAAGAAGTGCATTATAAGCAGCCAGATAAGTCTCTGCTTTAACTAAAGGANANGTGCATTGAACCATAAAGCTGAACTCAGGTCTTTCACTCATTGGAATACTTTGAAGATAGGATATAGTTGGAACATCTGGCATAATGATATCGTTTGATTCTTCTGGATCTTCACGTAAATGTGATTCCGCTCCAGCTAATCGTCCAACCTCTAATATCTCCTCACTATCTGAAGATACTATAACTTTTTCGAAACAGCCTGCAACAAGAAGTTTTTCAATTGTATGACTAATTAATGGTTTGCCGTTNAGTAATTTTATATTTTTTCCTGGGATGCCCTTTGATCCANTTCTTGCAGGAATAACTGCGTAACAGGATGACTTTAACGTTTTTGACATAAATTTTATCCATTCATTTACATTAATATTTTAATTACTAAATCAAAAATTAAATTAAAACCGCTGAAATACTAATGTAAAAACGCNGATTTTACAAGGTATACATATAATAAATACAANCANTATATTAATTTTAAATAACTTAGATATCAAAGTCCATTGAAATAATTTGATCATCAATTTGATAAGTACCCCAATGATCCACAACAGTTTTTCTTTGAGAAGANGTTAATTTATTTATTCTGTTGTCTCTATAAACTGAATCATTTTTATAAGCTGTNGTAGATATCTCTTCAAATATGCATCCTTTTTCTGTTTTAAAATTATGCCATATACCTGGCAGCACTGTTAATTTATCTCCTGCATAAAGTTTATATTCTTTGTCATCTAAATTGGAAATAAGTTCTCCCCACAAGACAATAAAAGTTTCTTCTTTTTTTTTGTGAAAATGTGAAGGATGATATTGATTTGGAAGTTGTACTAATATTTTTTTAGCATATTCCCTGTTAATTATAGTAATCATTGTAACTCCTACTTGAAAAAAATTCTTTATACCATAATGATGAGAATATTCTGTAGTAAATTCATGAGGCAAAGAAATCTTGGCATATGATAACATAGCTTTAACTTTATGAATTGCTTTTTTTATAGGTACATCTGGTGATGCTTTAGGAAAATCGAGATCTTTTTCAAAATAAGGCTCATTNTTTTTTAAATTTTTTAAACTTTTTATAGTTGATTTCCACTTTCCTGAAGAAAGCTGATTTTTTTTAATAGGAAAAGAAAAGTAAATATTTTTTTCATGAAGATGATCTCCAGGCTTTATATTTTCTCTAACATAAACTCCTCTTTCTAGACTCTCTAAACTTTCCTGTTCTATTTTTGTAGCCGGCGTCCTTTCTTTATTTCCTAATATAATATTAGTTCTTAAGTAGTTTTTGATCCAATTTTCTAAATCTTCTTTATCAGAAGAGTAAGCATTTAATTCAATATCATTAGTTCTTAAACCTATATGCCTTTCAAATAACGATGCTCCTAACGATTTTGCTATTATTACATGTATGTTGTCTTTTGGATTTTCATGAGTAGACCAACCAATGGGTACATTTGGATATCTCTCTATGAAATCTTTTATATTATAAAGGTTACAAACATTGTCAGGTGTTGGATAAATTGCAACACAATGCATTAAAGCAAAGTCTTTTTTTCTATGCACGAAAAAGCTAACCAGATCGTCTACTTCTGAAATTAATAAACCACCGGTTGATGCAATGATAGGCTTGTTGGTCTTTGCAATTTCTTCAATCAAAGGCCAGTCTTTAGATGAACAGCTAGCAATTTTTATAATATCAAAATTCATTTCAATAATTTTTTCTACAGACTTTTCATCAAAAGGTGTACAAATTGTTATTNAACCTTTATTATGNCAATATTCTTTTAACTTACTATATGCCTTCCAATCTAATTTTGTTGAGAGAAAACGACTAACGTGCTTNTTGTCCGATTTCTCCCTATCGTTTGAATGAATAAAATTTGGTAAGTCTCTAAATTGAAACTTTATAGCTGCTCTAAGAGAATATCTTTTCATTAAGTCATGACAATAGTCAATTATTTTCATTGCATGGGAGACAGATCCTTGATGGTTATTTGCCAAATCAAATACAAAAATATCTTTAAAATTAAATTTTTTTTCTATCATCTTCTCTCCCATAATAAATTAACATAATAAATATTTACTTCCTTCGATTAATAGCATTACTATAATTCAAATAGCCTATTTTACTATTAAAGTTTTTAGCAATACTTTGAGCTAATAATAGATCATTTTTGGTGTCAATATCAATAAAACTTTTGGCTTTTAGCATTCTAATTTTACTAAAAACCTATTCTTTTTTAATAGTTAATCTATCAGGAACTGTATTCTCGTGATCAAATTTTCTATGACTGCATATAGTCCCATCTATATCAACACTAATTACCTTTTTTTTTGTTTTTGCCATACTAATTTTATGTGATAGCATAAAAATTGAGAATACACACTTATTACTTTGTCATATGAAAATTATTAATATTTACTTGGATAATAAATTAATGTCTTGCGATACAATAACACCTTTGGCATTAGAAATAGTTAAAAAAAGACCAAGTATCAGAGTAAATTTTTATGTATTCGATAAGAATACTTTTCTAAATATCACTAGAAGTAAAATACTAAATGATGCTATTTTTGAAGTTGGAAAAATTAAATATTTTGGCTGGATCTATTCTTCTAATAAATATTTGAGAAAAATTTTCTATATATTTAATATTCTCGAGATCATCTTAAAATCTTATTTTCATGATGTTTATAGTTTTCACTTTAAAGCATTAGAAGTTTTTCCATATAGTTTGATTTATTTTTTTAATAAAAAAAAAACATTTTTAATCGAAAATAATTGCTGGGGTCATTTCAGTGTTATGGATAAAATTTTTGAAATTTTTTTTCAAAAAAAAAGTATAAGAAAGTTTAAAAAATATAAAAATGCAGTGTATTTTGGTGACGAATGGCCACAATTAAATTATTTAAAAAATATTAATAAACAAGATATATATAAAATCAGTCCCACTCGTCTAATGAAAACATGGATTAACTTTGCAAATAAACAAAAAAGTGTGACAAAAGAAAAAAGAGTTCTTATTATTTTAGGCTATTTGGGCAAACATTATGTTTATAGTAAAACGACTACTGGCGCCGAGCTTTTAAAAAAAACCTTAGATATTGTACTTAAAAATACTAACTACACTGTTACTTTAAAACCTCATATTATTACTGACAATAAACAATTAATAGATATATTAGAGAAATTTAATACTAATAGAATTTCAATAAGCTATAACCACGTATATCACCTAGCACTAAGTCATTTTATTACTATAAGCAATTACGCTAGCCTAGCTATGCCCGACGCCTGGATTGCAGGTTCTAATGTTATAGAATATAATAAGTATGATAAAGAGATAATGTTATTATGTAAAAATAAATCACCGTATTACATGTATGTTGATCATTTCATTAATAATAACCCTCTGATGCTAAAAACTTGCCTAAAGTCGATAAAAAAAATTAAAACTAGAAAAATAGACCTGTTTAAAACAAAAAAAAGAACTGATGATTTAATTACAAAAATTTGTAGTTAAATTTGTTAAATTTATAAAATAAAACTATGCTTTAACTGCATAAATTTTTCATTTCAATTTATTCTGTTTATTAGGTAAGAAATTAAAAAAAATTCATCATAATTATCTTACTCAATAGTTAATATACTATTACTTTTAAAATTATTTGGTTCTGTAAGATAATTATTTTTAATAAAAAAATTTATGTTTGTAGAAAGTATTAATTAAATACATCACTAGGAAGGACGAAAAAAAATAATATATCTTACTGCAGAATAATCTTAAAAAGGAATTGTGTAGCATATCAAGAAAAATCATTAAAAAAAAAGGGCATTTTTTATGATGAGATAAGGTTTAGCAAACCTATAGCCAGCAATAGTTCCTTAACTAAATAATGCCTATCTTATTCTCTCGTATGAAATTTATCTACTCAATTAATCTAGTTTCCATTTATTAAAAAAATTTTTATGTATAGAAGTATTAGAAAACAAATAATTAGATTATCTACATTATATGTTCGGATTTAGCTTTAATTTTATTTTTGTTCTATATTTCATAAGTTAAAAAAAAACCTACTCTATTTCATAGACATAATTATAAAAATTTGTACACTAAACAATTAATCATCATTTGATGTTATAACTTAAAAGATTTTTAGAATTAGTGTAATAAAAATTTAAAATTTAAAAGCCTTTAGTTGCGTTAAATAGAAGGTTTAAAATTTGGAGGGGTGGCCGAGTGGTTAAAGGCAGCAGACTGTAAATCTGCCCTCATTTGAGTACGTAGGTTCGAATCCTACCCCCTCCACCACAGAAACTCTATATTCTGATAGGGTTACCAAGTTTTCAATTCTTACCATCATCATCACAAAACACCTTGTACTTTTTATTAACTGTAAGATAGGTGTAAGATAGAATGAAAAGTTTAAGCATAAAAAATTTGAAGAACTTGAGAGAGCATGGGGTAGTGTTGAAGGG